>JALOSH010000337.1 GCA_025458545.1 Hydrogenophaga sp. | reverse complement strand
GGCCTGCACCCAGACCAGTTGCCGATCGTTGATGCCACACAGCCGCAGGCCCGGCGGGTGCGGTGGGCGCGGCGGGCCGATCAGCACCACGCTGCGCCCGGCCTCGCCCACCTGGCGCAGCACCGGCCCGAGCAGCCGCCATTCGAGCGTGCCGCTCTGTGGGCTCAGGATTTCGGTGACGCCGTGGCCCGGCCAGCCGCCGCCGGGCAAGACCGCGTCCAGCGCCTCAAAGCCGGTGGGGAGCGTGGCCGCCACCGGGCTGCCCAGCTGGTCGGCGTGCCAGAGCGCCGCCGCCACGGCGGACGGCAGTGCGCCCAGCGCCAGGGCGGGGCGGGACGGGGGGACATGAGCGAGCCAGACGGCGGGAGCGTCGGCCGACCCTGCGGGGGCGGAGTGCATGGCGTTTCAGATACTGTATTTTCGTACAGTATCTGAAACCCGCCAGCCTGTCCAGCCGTGCCTGAAGAAAAACCTGGGAACGGTCGGGCCTGTGCGGGTGTCGCGCCGGGCCCGCGCCGCTCACACCCGCATCAGGTGTCTTTGGAGATCTTGATGCTGGGGAATTTGCTGGAGAAATCTTTGGCCTGTTTCGCGATCTTGATCGCCACCTGGCGGGCCACCACCTTGTAGAGCGTGGCGATCTCGCCCTCGGGGTCGGACACCACGGTCGGGCGGCCGCTGTCGGCCTGCACGCGGATGCTCATGTTCAGCGGCAGCGCGCCCAGGTAGTCCATGCCGTACTCGGCCGCCATCTTCTTGCCACCGTCGGCGCCGAAGATGTGTTCGGTGTGGCCGCAGTTGGGGCAGCAGTACACCGCCATGTTTTCCACGATGCCGAGGATGGGCACGCCCACCTTCTCGAACATCTTGATGCCCTTGCGCGCGTCGAGCAGAGCGATGTCCTGCGGCGTGGTCACGATCACCGCGCCGGTGAGCGGCACGCGCTGGCTCAGGGTGAGCTGGATGTCGCCGGTGCCGGGCGGCATGTCGACGATCAGATAGTCCAGGTCTTTCCAGTTGGTCTGGCGCAGCAGTTGCTCCAGGGCCTGGGTGGCCATGGGGCCGCGCCAGATCATGGCCTCGTCCTTGTCGATCAGGAAGCCGATGGAGATGACCTGCACACCGTAGTTTTCCAGCGGCTCCATGGACTTGCCGTCGGCGCTCTCGGGGCGGCCTTCGATGCCCATCATCATGGGCTGGCTGGGGCCGTAGATGTCGGCGTCCAGAATGCCGACCTTGGCACCCTCGGCGGCCAGCGCCAGCGCCAGGTTCACGGCGGTGGTGCTCTTGCCCACACCGCCCTTGCCCGAGGCCACGGCGATGATGTTCTTCACGCTGGGCAGCAGTTGCACGCCGCGCTGTACCGCGTGCGGAATGATCTTGGTGGTCATGTTGACCGACACGTTGTCCACGCCCGGCACGCCCTTGGCGGCCTCGATCAGCGCGCGGCGCAGCGCCGGGATCTGGCTCTTGGCCGGGTAACCCAGCTCGACGTCGAAGGACACGTCGCCGTATTCGGCCTGCAGGTTCTTCAGCGCCTTGGTGGACACGAAGTCCTTGCCGGTGTTGGGATCGGTGACCGCCTGCAGGGCGGCAAGCAACGCTTGGGTATCGACGGCCATGGAACGGGCTCTCCGGGGAACGGGGTGTGGGGTATGAAGAATCGGACCGAAGTCTAACGGTGTCGGCATGCCCCGCCTAAAATTGCGGGTTCCCTTGGAGAAAGATTCTCGTCATGAGCCAGCGCCGCCTGTTCGTCACCACCGCCCTGCCCTACGCCAACGGGCATTTCCACATCGGCCACATCATGGAATACATCCAGGCCGACATCTGGGTGCGTTTCCAGCGCATGCAGGGGCACGAGGTGCATTTCGTCTGCGCCGACGACGCTCACGGCGCGCCGATCATGATCGCGGCCGAGAAGGCCGGGAAGACCCCACAGCAGTTCGTGGCCGACATCGCCGCGGGTCGCAAGCCCTACCTCGACGGTTTCCACATCGGCTTTGACAACTGGCACAGCACCGACGGCCCGGAGAACCACCAGCTCGCGCAGGACATCTACCGCGCGCTCAAGGCCAACGACCTGATCGAAACCCGCACCATCGAACAGTTCTTCGACCCCGACAAGAACATGTTCCTGCCCGACCGCTTCATCAAGGGCGAATGCCCCAAGTGCGGCGCGAAAGACCAGTACGGCGACAACTGCGAGGTCTGCGGTGCCGTCTACGCACCCACCGAGCTGAAGAACCCGTATTCGGCCCTGTCCGGTGCCACGCCGGTGCTCAGGCACTCCGACCACTTCTTCTTCAAGCTGTCCGACCCGCGCTGCCTGGCCTTCCTGGACCAGTGGACGCAGAGCGGCGCGGTGCAGCCCGAGGTGCTCAACAAGATCAGCGAATGGATCGAGCCCGGCGAAGACGGCAAGCCCAAGATGGGCGACTGGGACATCAGCCGCGACGCGCCCTACTTTGGCATCGAGATCCCCGACGCGCCGGGCAAGTACTTCTACGTCTGGCTGGACGCCCCCATCGGCTACCTCGCCTCGCTCAAGAACTACTTCGGCAAGACCGGGCGCGACTATGAAGCCTTCATGGCCGACCCGACCACCGAGCAGTTCCACTTCATCGGCAAGGACATCATCACCTTCCACACCCTGTTCTGGCCGGCGATGCTCAAGTTCAGCGGCCGCAAGGTGCCCAACGCGGTGTTCGTGCACGGCTTCCTGACCATCAACAACGGCGAGAAGATGAGCAAGAGCCGGGGCACCGGACTGAACCCGCTGAAGTACCTGGACCTGGGCATGAACCCCGAATGGCTGCGCTACTACCTCGCAGCCAAGCTCTCGGGCAAGAACGAAGACGTGGACTTCAACCGCGACGACTTCATGCTGCGGGTCAACAGCGACCTGATCGGCAAGTACATCAACATCGCTTCGCGCGCGGCCGGCTTCATTGCCAAGCGCTTCAACGGCCAGCTCGGTGCGGTGTCGGCCGACGGCGACGCGCTGCTGGACCACCTGCAAAGCCTGGCCCCCAACGTGACCGAGCTCTACGCCGAGCGCGAATACGGCAAGGCGCTGCGCGAGATCATGCTGCTGGCCGACCGCGTGAACGCCTATGTGGACCAGAACAAGCCCTGGGAACTGGCCAAGAAAGAAGGCATGGAGGGCCGACTGCACGACGTGTGCAGCACCTGCATCGAAGCCTTCCGCCTGCTCACGTTG
>JALOSH010000336.1 GCA_025458545.1 Hydrogenophaga sp. | reverse complement strand
CAAAAAAATCTCGGGGTTGGAATACAGCGAATGGGTGACGAGGTGCAGCAGCTGCGCCACCTCGGCCTGGAAAGACAGGGTTTGTTTGCTCATGGGTCTGGAGGGGGTTTGAAAAACACAGGCGCGCCCCGGTTGGCGCGCACACGCATGGCGTGAATTATGGGCGGGTCGGGTTTTTTCAAGCCCTGGGCCGCCTGCCTCGGCCCAACAGTTCATCGGCCCAACGGCTCAGGCGTCAGTGGATGGCGCCGGTCTCAGCCAGGCCAGCATCTGTGCCGCCACCTGGGGGCTGGAGAGCAGGTCCAGGTGCCCGGTGCGGTAGGCGATGTGCTGGCTGCCCTTGGCAAACACCAAGCGGCGTGCCGGATCGTCGTGCTGGCCCAGCGCGCTGTTCAGCGGCACCAGGCCGTCGCCCGTGAGCCGGTCGGCCACCAGCCCACGCCGACCCGCCAGCGTGGCGGCCACGGCAAAGCAGGCCACGCCTTCGGGCAATGGCAGCGGCAGGCGGTGGTCGTCGGGCGATCCGAAGCGGTCGCGGCCTTGCCAGTCGGCGTCCTGCACATGGCCGTGCCGCAGGTCTGTGATGCCGGCGCTGCGGATCTTGCCCAGCCGGGCAAACGGCGCCGTGTGCGGCGACGACGCCAGCAACAGGTCCACGCCATGGCCCGCGCGCTCCAGCGGCGCGCCGTGGTGCGGCGTGCCCAGAAACATCATGTCGCGCAGCAGGCTTGGCCAGCGCTGGCCCGCCTCGCGCGCGGACTGCACGGCCGAGCGCGCCACCAGCCCGCCCATGCTATGGCCCACGAGGGTGATGCGCTCCAGCGGCACCGGCCAGGCCGCCACCAACCGAACCAGCATCAACGCCAGCTGATGCCCGTTGGTGGAGGTGTGCAGCCCTGAGTTGTAGCGCAGGTACACCGGGGTGCAGCCCAGCGCCTGCGACAGAAACTCACCGTGGTCATGGCCGTCGCGGCGCCACTGCGTGTCGTTCATGCTCAGGCCGTGGATCAGCAACAGCAGGTGCGGGCTCGCAGTGGCACCCAGCTGTGCCTTCAAGGGCGCGTGTGCCAGCGGCAGAACCTGCCCGCCCTGGCGCAGCTCCATCGCCTGAGCGAGCGGGTTGCCAAAACTCTGCAGCCGGTCGCCCAACACACCGTTCAGCGCCGCCAGCACCGCCTCGCGCGCGGGCGACGCCTCGGGGTGCGTGGCCGGGTCGTCCACCAGCGGCAGCAACGCGGCCAGCGCGCCGTCCAGCCCATGGCCCACGATGTGCGCCACGCCGCGAATGCCGCGGTAAATCTGCCCCGTGAGCCCGTTGGACAATTCGTCCGAAGCGCCACTGGACAAGCCCAGCCGCCGCCGCACCGACTGGTGCACCCCCTCGGTGATGTTGATCACACCCTGCGTGGCCTGCGAGGCCAACTGCGCTGCGGCCCGCAGATCGGTCGGGCGCAGGTGGCGCAGCATGGCTTGCTTGGGGGACTCGGGAGGGGTGGGGGCGGTCATGGGGCATTGTGGCCCGGGGTGTGCCCTGCCGGTAAGGCAGTTGACTACAGGTGTCAGACGAGCGCGCATTTGCTTTAGGCCAATATTTTTTCAACTCCTTTCGTTCGTGACTTTCCTTGCAAGCATCCGAGTTGTCTCCCAGTTTATATGTCCAGACAGTCCATCCAAGTCTGGAAAGAGTGTCACTCTGTTGATTCCATAGTCATTAAGCATCGCGAGCACATCGGGCTTGAGCTGCGCCGAAATGATTGCAGCGGCGAGATCGGGAGTCCCATTTAAATGCGAATGCTCTTGGCAAATAATCGGCAAGTCGGGTGGGCTGTGGACCGTGAAACACCCGCGTTGGTTAAGTATTCGCGTAGAAATACTCCGAGCACTGAAACCATAACCTGGAACATCCTTGGTTTCGATTGAAAGAACCGATGGTTCTATAAACATCCTTGGAACATGAAAATAGAGAACTCCATCCTTGCCAGGATGTTCAACACAGGCAAAGAAAAGAGCCACCAGAGGGTTGCTAGACCAATCGAGCAACCAAGTTGCCAAACCATGATGCTGAGCAAGTGCCAGGCGCTCCCACTCATTCTCAGGCAAACCGGGCAGATAGGCAACTGCCTGCTGACACCAATATCTGAAGCGCCCAATATGACTAATGGAAGGTAAATTGAATTCGTGTCTCCCAGCCTTTGGAATCAAGGCCCAAGATCTATCGGCATGACCTCGATACCACCAGCCAAGTCCACTATGCGGTCGGAAACCTCGAAGTAGGTCATGCAGTTCAGTTAAGTTCTGTGGGTGGTAATACGGTGTTTCCATAGTTCATCCAACGAACTTATCCGGCACCAATATCAATAAACATGGTGGCAAAGCATTGCACATCAAAACCCCTCCCCCGCCCCCAGATACCGCCACTGCCCTACCGGCAGGTTGCCCAGCACCACGTTGCCGATGCGGATGCGCTTCAAGCCCACCACGTGCAGACCGACCTGTTCGCACATGCGGCGGATCTGGCGCTTCTTGCCTTCCTTCAAGATGAAACACAGCTGCTCGGTGTTCATCCAGTCGACCTTGGCAGGCAGCAGGGGCTGGTCGTCCAGGCTCAGGCCGTGGCGCAGCCGGGCCAGCTGTTCGGGCGGGAAGACGGCCTGCACGTTCTGGGTGACCACACCCGCTCCGTGCGGGCCGTTGGGCGCCCAGTGCACGCGCACCAGGTATTCCTTTTCGATACCGCTGTTCTCGCCGATGAGCTGGCGCGCGATGCGGCCGTCTTGGGTGAGCACGAGCAGGCCCACCGAGTCGATGTCGAGCCGGCCGCAAGGCGCGAGACCCCGCGTGTGTTCGGGCGCGAAGCGGCGGCCGTCGGTCGGGTGGCGGGCATCACCGCGCCACTGGCTGGGCGCGCCGATCAGGGTGGCGGCGGCTTCGTGGCCGTCTTCGGGCTGGCCACTCACATAGCCCATGGGTTTGTGCAGGAGGATGGTGACCTGCCCGGCCTGTTGGTGGCGCGCCTGCGGCAGCACCTCGACCCGCGCGTCGGGCGCCACCGGCATGCCCATCACCGCCGGTTCGCCGTTGACCAGCACCCAGCCGCGCGCGATCCATTCATCGGCCTCGCGGCGCGAGCACAGGCCGAGGTCGGCCATGCGTTTGTTGAGCCGCACTTCGCCGCGCACGTTGCCCACGCGGGCGAGGTCGGGGCGGGCGTCGCGCGCCGCCGGGCGCTGCGCGGCG
>JALOSH010000335.1 GCA_025458545.1 Hydrogenophaga sp. | reverse complement strand
CAGCGCTGAATTTCACACAATGGCGGGCACCGGTCGGGAACCAATTCCACGTACCGGGTGCCCAACGGCCCTCAACAGGAGTTTGAACCCATGCAACGTCGAGATTTTTCCCGTTCCGTGCTGGCCGCGGGTGCCACCGCCGTCACCGCCGGTGTGGGCCTGTTCCCCCTGGCCGCCCAGGCACAGCCAGCCTTGAAAGAGGGCACCGACTTCTTGCGCCTGAGCAAGCCCGCACCGGTGGACACCCCGGCCGGACAGGTCGAGGTGGTCGAGTTCTTTGCCTACTCTTGCATCCACTGCTATTCGTTCGAGCCGCACCTGAGCGCTTGGATGAAAAAGAAGCCCGCCGGTGTGGTGGTGCGCCGCACGCCGGTGGCGTTCAGCGAAGCCTTTGTGCCCATGCAGCGCCTGTATTACACGATCGAAGCCATGGGCCAGGTCGATGCCCTGCACGAAAAGGTGTTCCGCGCCATCCATGTGGACAAGCTGCGCCTGCAGGACCCGGCCGTCATCGCCGACTGGATGGGCAAGCAGGGCGTCGACATGAAGAAGTTCAACGAGCTGTTTGCCTCGTTTTCGGTGGCTGGCAAGGCCCGCAAAGCGACCCAGCTGCAAGATGCTTACCAGGTCGAAGGCACGCCTGCGCTGGGGGTGGCCGGTCGTTTCTACATTCCCGGCCAGGGCCCGCGCACCATTCAGGTGGCCGAAGCACTGATCGCGCAGATCCGCAAGGGCTGAGCGCGGCCCGCTGCCTCGCCCCAAGAAGCCCGCCGCGAGCGGGTTTTTTTGCGTCCGCAGGCCCGAAAAAATAGCGGTCAGCGCACCGGCCCCGGCCATCGGCGCCGGGCTTGCGCCGCTACAATGAATGCAAGTTTCGTGCCCTTGCAAACCATGCCCATCGACCGCTCTTTCTGTTGCCTGCCCCTGCTGGTTGTCTGCCTGGCTGGTCTGCTGCTGGCCGGAGCGGCCCAGGCCGAGCGGGCCGACCGCAACAAGCCGCTCAACGCCGAGGCCGACAGCCTGCGCTACGACGACGCCAAGCAGACCAGCGTGTTCACTGGCAATGTGGTCATCACCAAGGGCAGCATCGTCATCCGCGGCGCGCAGGTCGAGGTGCGCCAGGACCCCCAAGGCAACCAGTTCGGCATCATCACCGGCAAGCCTGGGTCGTTCCGCCAGAAGCGCGAGGGTGTCGACGAACACATCGAAGGTCAGGCCGAGCGCATCGAATACGACAGCAAGACCGAATCGATCAAGTTCACCGGGGGCGCGGTGCTGCGGCGCTACAAAGGCGCCCAGCTCAACGACGAAACCGTGGGCAGTGTCATCGTCTACAACGGCGCCGACGACACCTTCAGCGTTGACGGCGGCGCCGGCAACCGCACGGCGTCCAACCCCTCGGGCCGCGTGCGCGCCATGCTCACGCCGGTGCCCCGGGCCGATGCGCCGGTCACCCCGCCCGCCAGCCCGGCGCCGCTGCGCCCGAGCACCCAGCTCAACGAGGGTCGCCAGTGAGCGGCCCGGTTCCAGCAGGCGCGGCACCCATCGATTCCCGCCACCCGAGCATCCCGGCGCAGACCAGTCGGCTCGAAGCCCGTGGCCTGCAAAAGGCCTATGGCAGCCGCAAGGTGGTCAAGGATGTGTCGCTCGCGGTGGACAAAGGCGAGGTGGTGGGTCTGCTCGGCCCCAACGGCGCGGGCAAGACCACTTCGTTCTACATGCTGGTGGGCTTGTTGCGCAACGACGCCGGGCAGATCCTGCTCGACGGTCAGGCCATCGAAGGCCTGCCGATCCACCGCCGCGCCCGCCTCGGCCTAGGTTACCTGCCCCAGGAGGCCTCGATCTTCCGCAAGCTCAGCGTGGGCGACAACGTGCGCGCGGTGCTGGAGCTGCAGCTCGATGAGGCGGGCAAGCCCCTGGCGAACGCGGTCATCGAGCAGCGGCTCGACGAGCTGCTCAAGGATTTGCACGTGGACCACCTGCGCGAGTCGCCCGCGCCCGCGCTGTCGGGCGGCGAACGGCGCCGGGTCGAGATCGCCCGCGCGCTGGCCACCAACCCGCGTTTCATCCTGCTCGACGAACCTTTTGCCGGCATCGACCCGATCGCCGTGATCGAGATCCAGCGCATCATCGGCTTCCTCAAGGCGCGCGGCATCGGCGTGCTGATCACCGACCACAACGTGCGCGAGACCCTGGGCATCTGCGACCGCGCCTACATCATCAGCGACGGCCGGGTGCTCGCCAGCGGCACGCCGGCCGAGATCGTCGAGAACCCGGACGTGCGCCGGGTGTACCTCGGCGAACACTTCCGGATGTGATGAAAAAAGCCCCCACGCTCCACCGCTGCGCGGGTCGCTGCCCCCCAAGGGGGCTGGGCCTGCCTTGGGGCGGCCCTGCGGCTGGCCCTGCCTGCTCGATCGCGCCATGAAACAAGGCCTTTCGTTACGCGTCTCGCAGCACCTGGCGCTCACGCCGCAGTTGCAGCAATCGATCCGCTTGCTGCAACTCTCCACGCTGGAGATGGCGCAAGAGGTCGAGCAGATGCTCGACGAAAACCCGTTTCTGGAGCGCAACGAAGACGTGGCCGAGCGCGAGGCCTTTGGCCTGGAGCAGACCGATGCGCCGGTGAGCGCGGGCGAACAGATCGCCGAAACCGCGCAAGTCACCGACGACTTCGTACCCACCTCCGGGCCCGAGCGGGTGAGCAGCACCGACGACTCGGGCAGCGCGTCGGGTGACGACGTCGAAAGCCGGTTGGACGGCGCCACGCCGGTGGAAGAAAGCTGGGAAGGCGACGGCACCGTCGACATGGCGCCCGACGACAGCGAATGGGGCGGTGACGCGCCCGCGCGCAACAACAGCAGCGGCGGGGACGACGACACCGCCAGCGCGGCCGATCTGGCGCGCGCCCTGGTCAGCCTGCAAGACCACCTGCACGACCAGGCGCGCACCCTGCGCTTGGGCGATGAAGACCGGGCCGCGCTGTACTTCCTGATCGAGTCGCTCAACGACGACGGCTACCTCGATGGCGGTCTGGACGAACTCGCCACCGCTTGGTGGCGTCTGTCCACCGGGGCCGACAGCGCCACCGAGCCCGGGATCGAGCAGCAGGAGCAGGCCCAGGCCCGGCTGCGCACCGCCCTGGGCTGGCTGCAGCACATGGAGCCCGCGGGTGTGGGCGCGCGCGACCTGGCCGAATGCCTGCGGCTGCAGATCGAGGAGCTGCGCAACAGCCCCGAGGCGCG
>JALOSH010000334.1 GCA_025458545.1 Hydrogenophaga sp. | reverse complement strand
TGCTGGTGCCCGAAAACAGCAACGACAGCTTCTACCTCAGCAGCCTGGCGCAGCTGCAGCGCATCTTCTCGCAGGCCGGTCTGAACGTGCGGCTGGGCTCGCTGTCCAACGACATCAAGGCGCCGACCACCATCGAGCTGCCGGGCGGTGAATCGGTCACGCTGGAGCCGCTGATCCGCAGCAAACGCCGCCTGGGGCTCAAGCACTTCGACCCCTGCACCATCCTGCTGAACAACGATCTGAGCGCGGGCGTGCCCGGCATCCTGGAAGACCTGCACGAGCAGTACCTGCTGCCGCCGCTGCACGCGGGCTGGCCCACGCGCCGCAAGAGCACGCATTTCAAGGCCTACGAAGAAATCGCCAAGCGCTTCGGCAAGCTGCTGGGCATGGACCCGTGGCTGATCACGCCGATGTTCAACCAGTGCGGCGCGGTGAACTTTGCCGATGACCAGGGCCTGGAATGCCTGCGCAGCAACACCGATGCTCTGCTGAACAAGATCCGCCGCAAGTACAAGGAATACGGCATCGGAGAAAAGCCGTTTGTGCTGGTCAAGGCCGACAACGGCGCCGAGGGGCGCGGCATCATGACGGTGCGCGATGTCAAGGACATCGATGCGCTGAGTCCGCAGGTGCGCGAGCGCATGGCCACGGTGCAGGCCGGTCAGCCGGTCACCGAGGTCATCATCCAGGAAGGCGTGCTGACCAACGAACGCATCAACGCCGCGGTGGCCGAGCCGGTGGTCTACATGATGGACCGTTACGTGGTCGGCGGCTTCTACCGGGTGCACGCGCAGCGCGGCACCGACGAGAACCTGAACGCGCCGGGCTCCAGTTTTGTACCGCTGCCCTTCGAGCAGAGCGCGCAACTCCCCCAGCCAGGCGCCAAGCCCGGCGCCAGCGTGCCCAACCGCTTCTACATGTACGGCGTGATCGGGCGCCTGGCCATGCTGGCCGCCGCCTACGAGCTGGAAGCCACCGACCCGGACGCTGAAGACGACGAGTGAGCGCCATGGCGGCGAGTTGCTGCACTGCAACATCCGTCACGAGAAATCGCGTCCAGACACGGCGCCCCACTGGTCAGGTGGGTTGGGCGAGCGCAGAATCGGCGGCTTCCTGACAACGGTATCCGGGCCCACAAGACCCGGGTGGTTTTGTGTCGCAACAGAAATCCTCGCTCGCTGCGCTCACCCTGGGCGCCATCGGTGTGGTCTATGGCGATATCGGCACCTCGGTGCTGTACGCCATCAAAGAGATCTTCGGGTCCGGTCACGTTCCCTTCACCCACGACAACGTCTACGGCATCCTGTCCATCGTCTTCTGGACGCTGACCGTCATCGTCTCGCTCAAGTACGTGTTGCTGGTGCTGCGGGCCGACAACAGCGGCGAAGGTGGTCTGATCGCCATGCTCGCGCTGGCCTCGCAGGCGGTGAAAGACAAACCCCACCTGCGCCAGCGGCTGCTCGTCATCGGCATCTTCGGCACCGCGCTGTTTTACGGCGATGGTGTGATCACGCCGGCCATTTCGGTGCTGTCGGCGGTCGAAGGCCTGGAGGTGGTGTCGCCGCACTTCAAGCGCTACGTGGTGCCGATCACGCTGGTGGTGCTGTTCGTGCTGTTCTTTGTGCAAAAGCGCGGCACTGGTGGCATCGGCAAGTTCTTCGGCCCCATCACGGTGCTGTGGTTCCTCTCCATCGCGGCCCTGGCCATCCCGCACATCGTCGGGCATCCTGAAATCCTGGGCGCCATCAGCCCGCACCACGCGCTGCGCTTCATCTGGGAGCAGCCGGGCACCACCTTCATCATCCTGGGCGCGGTGGTGCTGTGCGTGACCGGCGGCGAAGCGCTCTACGCCGACCTGGGCCACTTCGGCAAAAAGCCGATCCGCGTGGCCTGGTTCTCCATCGTCATGCCCTGCCTCACGCTCAACTACTTCGGCCAGGGCGCGCTGCTGCTGGAAGACCCCGAGGCGGTCAAGAACCCGTTCTTCAACATGGCGCCCGACTGGGCCTTGCTGCCGCTGGTGGGGCTGGCGACCATGGCCACGGTGATCGCTTCGCAGGCGCTCATCACCGGCGCTTTCAGCGTCACCAAACAGGCCATCCAGCTCGGCTATCTGCCGCGCCTGAACATCCGCCACACCAGTGTGCAAGACACCGGGCAGATCTACATCCCGTTCGTCAACTGGAGCCTGTTTGTCGCCATCGTGCTGGCGGTGGTGATGTTCAAGTCCTCGTCCAACCTGGCGGCGGCCTACGGCATCGCGGTCACGCTGGACATGCTCATCACCACCGTGCTGACCTTCTTCGTCATCCGCTACGGCTGGGGCTACCCGCTGGCCCTGTGCGTGGCCGCCACCGGGTTCTTCTTTGTGGTCGATCTGGCGTTTTTCACGTCCAACCTGCTCAAGCTGTTCGACGGTGGCTGGTTCCCGCTGATGATCGGCGGCGTGGTCTTCATGCTGATGATGACCTGGAAGCAGGGCCGGGCGCTGATGGCCAAAGCGCAGCAGGCCGAGGCGATCGAGCTGGACAGTTTTCTGGAGGCGGTGTTCATGGCGCCGCCGGTTCGGGTGGCGGGCACAGCGGTCTTCCTCACCGCTGAAACCGGTACCGTGCCCAACGCGCTGCTGCACAACCTCAAGCACAACAAGGTGCTGCACGCCCAAAACCTGTTCGTGAAAGTGCAGAGCCACGAGGTGCCGTGGATCGGACTCGACAAACGGCTGGAAGTCGAACCCCTGGGACACGACTGCTGGCAGGTGGTGATCCACTACGGCTTCAAGAACGACCCCGACGTGCCCAAGGCGCTGCAGCTCATGCGCGGTCGCGGCTGCGAACTCGACGCCATGACCACCAGCTACTTCCTGTCGCGCGATCTGGTGGTGCCCAAGCTGGGCGAGGGCATGGCGCTGTGGCGCGAAAAGCTGTTCGCCCAGATGCACCACAACGCAGGCGCGGCCGCCGAGTTCCTGCACCTGCCGAACAACGCGGTGATCGAGCTCGGGTCCAAACTCGAGATCTGACGCCCCCCGCGCCGCGCCAGTGGCGCGTCACCCCCCACTGGGGGGCGATGCCTGCGGCCCGGCAAAGCCGGTTCCAAGGGCGATGCGAGCGGCCCGGCGGAGCCGGTTCCACCGCATCCTCGACGCGGGCACGCGCTTCGGACGCTTGGTTGACAATCCCCCGATGTCTTTTTTCCGTGATCTGAACCTCTCGGCCGCCACGGCCGGTTTTGTGGCGGTGCTGGTCGGGTTCACCAGCTCGGTGGCGATCGTCTTCCAGGCCGCGCTGGCGTTTGGCGCCACGCCCGAGGTCATCACGTCGTGGATGTGGGCGCTGGGTCTGGGCATGGGGCTGTGTTCCGCCATCCCCTCGCTGATCCTCAAGAAACCGGTGATGGTGGCCTGGAGCACGCCCGGCGCGGCGGTGCTGGCTACCGCCGGGCTGGCCGGGGGCTTCACCATGGCGCAGGCGGTGGGCGCTTTCATGGCTTGCGCGGTGCTCATCATCCTGTCGGGCGCCACCGGCTGGTTCGAGCGGGTCATGAACCGCATCCCCATGGCCATCGCGTCGGCGCTGCTGGCCGGTGTGCTGGCGCGCTTTGGGCTGCAGGCTTTTGCGGCGGCGCAGACCGCGCTGCCGCTGGTGCTCACCATGCTGCTGGCCTACCTGCTGGGTCGTCGCTTCCTGCCGCGCTACGCGGTGCCGCTCACGCTGGCCGCATCGGTGGTGTTTGTGCTGGCCAACGGCCAGTTCAACGCGGGCGTGCTCACGCTGCAGTGGGCCCAGCCGGTGTTCACCGCGCCCGAATTCACCTTCAGCGCTTTCGTCAGCCTGGCGCTGCCGCTGTTCATCGTCACCATGGCCTCGCAGAACCTGCCCGGCGTGGCCGCCATCCGTGCGGCGGGCTACGACATGCCCATCTCGAAAATCATCACCCTCACCGGCGTGGCCACGCTGGTGCTCGCGCCCTTCGGCGCCTTCGCGCTCAACCTCAGCGCCATCACCGCCGCCATCTGCATGGGC
>JALOSH010000333.1 GCA_025458545.1 Hydrogenophaga sp. | reverse complement strand
TCGTGGGGGAAATTCGCAGAACTTGTCCGCTGCGCGGCCTTCGGACATGCGAATTTCTGATCCCCACGCCCCTGCGCTGCTCAGCCCGGCCTGACGGCACAAAGCGGAGTCGGGGTCGGACTCCCCTTCGCTCGACCGCTCGACCTGTGCCTTCACTCCCTACCGCGTTGGGGGAGGTCCGGGGGTGGGGGTCTCCCCGTCGCGGGCGCGCTCCCCGCGTGGGATGATCCCACCCCATGACCACCGAGAAAAAGTCCAGCACGCTCAAGCTTGCGCCGGCGGCTGCCCAGAAGAAGCCTGTTGATCCGTTTGCACCGCGACGCGCGCCCGTGCGCCCGCCCGGCCCGGCCCGCGCCAAGTCGGTCTCGGCTTCTGCGCCCAGGCCGCCGCGTGAGTCCTCTCCGGGCGTTGGTGCGAAACGACCTGGTCCGCAGGGCGAGCGCGCCGAGCGCCCACGCTTCGGCGCAGAACGCCCGGGCGGCGACAGAACCGTGGGACCGCGCTCAGAAGGTCGTCGCTCAGACGGCCCCCGGGCGGCAGGCGACCGACCGCGCCCCAGCCCCACCGCCGCACCGCGCCCGGCTCAGCCCCACCGCCCCGACCTGGCCCGCGTGGGCAACGCCAAAGGCGAGGTCCGGCTCAACAAGCGCATGGCCGACCTGGGCCTGTGCTCGCGCCGCGAGGCGGACGAATGGATTGCACGCGGCTGGGTGCTGGTGAACGGCGAGCCGGCGGTGATGGGCATGCCGGTGCCGCCCGATGCGCAGGTCGAGGTGCTGCCCCAGGCGCGCCACCAGCAGGCCGGGCAGGTTACCATCCTGCTGCACAAGCCGGTGGGGTATGTGAGCGGGCAGCCCGAGGACGGGCACGAGGCGGCGGCCACCCTGGTCGGCGCGCCGAGCCAGTGGCGGGGCGATGCCCGCACCCCGTCGGATGGCCGCCGCTTCATGCCCGAGCACACGCGCGGCCTGGCGCCCTGCGGCCGGCTCGACATTGATTCCACAGGCCTCTTGGTGCTGTCGCAGGACGGCCGCATTGCGCGCCAGCTCATTGGCGAGAGCAGCGGCATCGAAAAGGAATACCTGGTGCGCGTGCATTGGGCACCCAACGGCCCGCAGGGCGATGGCGTGGTCACGCAGAACGTGCAGGCCATCTTCCCGGCGGAAAAGCTCGCCCTGCTGCGCCATGGCCTGAGCCTGGACGGCCAGCCGCTCAAGCCCGCCCAGGTGGACTGGATGAACCCCGAGCAACTGCGCTTCGTGCTGGTGGAAGGCAAGAAGCGCCAGATCCGCCGCATGTGCGAACAGGTGGGCCTGCATGTGGTGGGTCTGAAGCGCATCCGCATCGGCCAGGTGGTGCTCGGCAACCTGCCGGTGGGGCAGTGGCGCTATCTGCGGGCAGACGAAGCGTTCTGACCGGCGGTCGGGACCTCGGCGCGGGGTTCTAGGGTGGCGCCCCCAGGGGCGGTGGCGCCAGCCGTCCACAATGGCCCATGACCACCTCCAAGCCATCTCCGCTGCGCCACATTCGCCCGTCCGACCTGCGGGCCGCCGCGCAACTCGCCGTTCAGGCCACGCACGGGGTGATCGACATCGCGGAAGGCGTGCACCAGTCGGTGCGCGACCGGCTGGGGCTCTCCAGCGGTGCGGTGCCTGAGCAGACCGGCGGGCTCACCGGGCGGGTGTACCGCAGCGTGCGCGGTGCCACGAAGCTCGCGGGCCACGCCACCGACGCGGTGCTGGCTGCCCTGCTGCCCCTGGTGGACAACCCGGCCACCCACCCCGAGGCCTCCCCGGCTCGCGAAGCCGTGCTGGCCGCCATCAATGGTGTGCTGGGCGACCGGCTGCTGGCCCTGGGCAACCCGCTGGCGCAGCCCATGGAGCTGCGGTGTTCCGGGCAGATGCTCCGTCTGCAACCGGCCGCTCTGGCCGTGGCGCTGCAAGGGGCACAAACCACGCCCGTGAGCCCGCACCTGGTGCTGCTGGTGCACGGCCTGTGCATGAACGATACGCAATGGCGCCGAGCGGGCCACGACCACGGCGAACATCTGGCGCAGACGCTGGGTTGCACCCCGGTATACCTGCGCTACAACAGCGGCCGCCACACCTCGGACAACGGGCGGGATCTGGCGCTGATGCTTGACCGGCTGGTGGCGGCCTGGCCGGTGCCTTTGCAGCGCATCAGCCTGGTGGGGCACAGCATGGGCGGGTTGGTGCTGCGGTCGGCGGTGCAGGTGGCGCAGGAAGCCGGTCTGCCTTGGCGGGCACTGTTGCAAGAGCTGGTGTTCCTGGGCACGCCGCACCACGGCGCCCCCCTGGAACGAGCGGGCCACGGCGTGGACCTGCTGCTGGCCGCCACGCCGTTCACGGCCCCCTTTGCCCGGCTGGGGAAGCTGCGCAGCGCTGGCATCACCGACCTGCGCCACGGCCATGTGCAGGCGGCCGACTGGCGGGGCCGCGACCGCTTCGGATCGGCCGCCGATCACCGCCTGCCGCTGCCTCTGCCCGAGGGCGTGGCCTGTTGCACCCTGGCGGGCACGCTGGCCGGGCAGCGCGGGCTGCTGGCCGACCGGTTGCTGGGCGACGGGCTGGTGCCGCTGAACAGCGCCCTGGGCCGGCACGACGATTCGGCCCACCATCTGGTGTTTCCAAAGAACCGCCAGCGTGTGGTGTACCGCACCGGCCACCTGGACCTGCTGTCCAGCCCGGCGGTCGCGGCGCAACTCGAAGCCTGGCTGCGCTGAACGCGTCCGGGGTCTTGAAAACCGGTGCGACGCCCATAATTCCCGCCTTGCGCGAACGCCGCCCCCAGCGCGGCCCCCTTCGGGCGCTCCCGTTTTTCAATCACAACCGTCTGGTCCCATGAGCAAACAAACCCTGTCCTTCCAGGCCGAAGTGGCGCAGCTGCTGCACCTTGTCACGCACTCGCTGTATTCCAACCCCGACATCTTCCTGCGCGAGCTGGTGTCCAACGCTTCGGATGCCTGCGACAAACTGCGCTTCGAGGCGCTGAACAACAGCGCCCTGTTCGAAGACGCGCCCAACCTGGAGGTGCGGGTGGCCTTCGACAAAGCGGCCAAGACCATCACCATCACCGACAACGGCATCGGCATGAGCCTGGCCGAGGCGGTAGAGCACCTGGGCACCATTGCCAAGAGCGGCACCAAGGATTTCATGAGCCGCCTGAGCGGCGACCAGAAGGCCGATGCCCAGCTGATTGGCCAATTCGGCGTGGGCTTCTATTCCGGT
>JALOSH010000332.1 GCA_025458545.1 Hydrogenophaga sp. | reverse complement strand
GGTTTTCATGCGCGGTCACCCCCGCTCGGCCGCGCTGGCGCGGGGCTAAACTGTGTGCCCATGAACGGCATCCTGATCATTGCGCACGCTCCATTGGCATCGGCCTTGCGCCAATGTGTGCTGCATGTGTTCCCCGACAGTGCCGACGCGGTGGCGGCCCTGGATGTCCAGCCCAATGTCCCGCCCGAAGAGTCGCTGGCGCAAGCGCGTGCGCTGATGCGCCAGTTCGACCTGCCCAACACCCTGGTGGTGACCGATGTGTTCGGTGCCACGCCGTGCAACGTGGCGCAGCGGCTGGTGGACGGTGTGCGCTCCAAGCTGATCACCGGCGTCAACCTGCCGATGCTGCTGCGCACCGTGTCGTACCGCCACGAATCGCTGGACGCCCTGGTCGCGCGCGCCCTGATCGGCGCCACGCAGGGCGTGATCCAGGTCGCGGTGACCGCACCGCAGAACCAGGCCCGAAGAAGTACCCATGATCAAGACCACCGTGACCATCAGCAATAGGCTCGGGCTGCATGCCCGGGCATCGGCCAAGCTCACCAAGATCGCCGGCAGCCATGCCTGCGAAGTGTGGATGTCGCGCGGCGAGCGCCGCATCAACGCCAAAAGCATCATGGGCGTGATGATGCTGGCCGCTGGCATCGGCAGCACGGTGGACATCGAAACCAGCGGCCCGGACGAGCAGGCCGCGATGGACGCGATCGTGGCGCTCATCAACGACAAGTTCGGCGAAGGAGAGTGAGCTTGATCCAAGGGCGCGTGTCGGAGCAAGGGCGTTTCGCCGCCGGGCCGCCCCAAGGCGAAACAGCCCCCGGGCCCGGCGTGGACCGGGTCCCTTCCCGGTCCTGGGGCAGCGACCCGCGCCAGCGGCGGAGCGTGGGGGCGTACAGAGCATGAGCTTCACCGTCCATGGTCTTGCCGTCTCCCGGGGCATCGCCATCGGGCGCGCGGTCATCGTGGCCTCCAGCCGGGTGGACGTGGCGCACTATTTCGTCAAGACCGAGCAGGTGGAGGCCGAGATCGAGCGCCTGCGCAGCGCGCGCAAATCGGTGATGGAAGAGATCGTCAAGGTGCAGCGCAGCCTGGGCGAGCTGGGCCCCAACGACGCGCACCCCGAACTCAGCGCCCTGCTCGACGTTCACCTCATGCTGCTGCAAGACGAGCAGCTCACCGGCGGTGTGAAGCACTGGATCACCGAACGCCACTACAACGCCGAATGGGCGCTGACCACCCAGCTGGAGGTGATCGCGCGCCAGTTCGACGAGATGGAAGACCCCTACCTGCGCGAGCGCAAGGCCGATCTGGAGCAGGTGGTCGAACGCATGCTGCGGGTAATGCGCGGCGTGGCCTCGCCGGTGGCCGCGCCGGCGTCGGCTTCCGACAAGGCCAGCGCCCTGTTTGACCCCACGGTGGACGTGCCGCTGGTGCTGATCGCACACGATCTTTCGCCGGCCGACATGCTGCAGTTCAAGCAGAGTGTGTTCGCCGGTTTCGTCACCGATGTGGGCGGCAAAACCAGCCACACCGCGATCGTCGCGCGCAGCATGGATATCCCGGCGGTGGTCGGCGCGCGCTCGGCCAGCCACCTGATCAACCAGGACGACTGGGTCGTCATCGACGGCGATGCCGGTGTGGTGGTGGTCGATCCCTCGCCCATCCTGCTGGCCGAATACGGTTTCAAGCAGCGCCAGGGTGAGGTCGAGCGCGAGCGGCTCTCGCGCCTCAAGAACACGCCGGCCGTGACGCTGGACGGCCAGCGCATCGAGCTGCTGGCCAACATTGAACAACCCGATGACACGGTGGCCGCGCTCAAGGCCGGTGCGGTGGGCGTGGGCCTGTTCCGTTCTGAATTCCTGTTCATGGGGCGCAACGGCAAGCTGCCCGACGAGGAGGAGCAGTTCCTGGCCTACCGCCGCGCGGTGGAGGGCATGCAGGGCCTGCCCGTCACCATCCGGACGGTGGACGTGGGGGCCGACAAACCGCTCGACCGCAGCCCGGTGCGGGCCGGTGAAGACCACCTGAACCCGGCGCTGGGTCTGCGCGCCATCCGCTGGAGCCTGGCCGATCCGGCCATGTTCCTGGCGCAGTTGCGGGCCATTCTGCGGGCGGCCGCTTTCGGGCCGATCAATCTTCTGATCCCCACTGGACGCGCGCGCACAGGTGCACGGGATGGTGCGCATCGGTGCCATGATCGAGGTGCCCGCCGCCGCGCTGACCATTCCGCTGTTCCTGCGCCATTTCGATTTCCTGTCGGTGGGCACCAACGATCTGATCCAGTACACGCTGGCCATCGACCGGGCCGACGAGGCGGTGTCGCACCTGTTTGATCCGGTGCATCCGGCGGTGCTGCAGTTACTGGCCACGACCATCGCGCAAGCCCGCGCCGCCGGCAAAGCCGTGAGCGTCTGCGGCGAAATGGCCGGTGACGTCAGCATGACGCGCCTGCTGCTGGGGCTGGGCTTGCGCAGCTTCTCCATGCATCCCTCGCAGATCCTGGCGGTGAAGCAGCAGATCCTGCGCTGCGACACGGGCAAGCTGGCGACCTGGGCGCAGACGGTGCTGTCGGCCGAGGACCCGGCCGCGCTGATGGCGGATTGAGGCCGCTCCGATGCTGCTTCGCATCCACCACGCGGCCATCATCTGCTCGGACTACGAGCGCTCCAAACGGTTCTACACCGAGGTGCTGGGTCTGCGGGTGATCGCGGAACACCTGCGCGCCGAGCGCCAGAGCTGGAAGCTGGACCTGGCGCTGCCCGACGGTTCGCAGATCGAGCTGTTCTCTTTCCCGAACCCGCCGCAACGCCCGTCGCGCCCCGAAGCGCAGGGCTTGCGCCACCTGTCTTTTGCCGTGCGCGATGTCGTGCAGTACAAGCACACACTGGAGGCGCAGGGCGTCGCGGTGGAAGCGGTGCGCATCGACGAATACACCGGCCAGCGCTTTGTTTTCTTCGCCGACCCCGACGGCTTGCCGCTGGAGCTGTACGAAGTCGGCTGAGCGTGACTCAGTCCTTGCGGGTGGCCATTACCGCCGCGCCGATGATCATCACCGCCGCCACCGCCACCGACAGGCTGGGACGCTCGCCCCGCACCGCCAGCAGCGTCAGGGTGGACAGCAGCGGCGTCAGAAAACTCAGCACACCGATTTGCCGGGCATCACCTCGCTTGAGCGCTGCGTCCCACAGGAAGAACGCACCGCCCAGCGGGCCCAGGCCCAGCAGCGCGATCAGGGCCCAGTCCTGGCCCGACAGATCGACCGCAGGCTCCAGCAGCGCATGGCAGACCAGTGACAACGCGCCAGAGACCAGCGCGAAGCTGCCGATGGCGGCGGTGGGGAAAGCTTTGACGCGCTGGGTCAGCAAAGAGTAGCTGGCCCAGATGAAGGCCGAGGCCAGCGCGGGCAGGTAGCCCCAGGCCCAGACCGCCTCGCCGCTGTTGCCGCGCCCCAGGATGGCCAGCGCCGCACCGGCAAAACCGATCAGCGCGGCCAGCAGGTGGCGGGTGGTCAGCGACACGCCCGGCAGGAACAGCGGCGCCATCACCACGATGCCCAGTGGCCAGAGGTAGTTCACCAGGTTGGCCTGCACCGGCGGCGCGTGGCGCAGCGCGATGAACAGCAGGAAATGGAAACCAAACAGGCCGTACACGCCCAGCGCCAGCGTGCTGGCCGGCACCTTCCATTGGCGCCAGTCAAAACGCGACAGCGGCAGCGCGATCAGGCTGCCGATCAGCAGGCTCAGCCCAGTCAGCAAAAACGGCGGCACGTGCGACAGCGCCACGCCCAGCGCGGCCAGCGAGGCCCACAGCACGATGGCGCCCAAAGCGAGCAGGTTGGCGCTCACAGCGGTGGCTCCGAGCGGAGGTGTTGACAAAGCGCAAAGCGCGCCAGCGTCGGCAAACCCGATACTCCACAGGGTACGTTCACAAGCAAGGACATGAGATGAGCACGTTTGATCACAGTGGCCTGATCCAGGACATCAACGACAGCCTGGCGCCGTTTCGAAAAGCGCAGCCGGAGGCCATGGCGGGTTTCGGCGCCTTGGCCAAGGCCGCCATCACCGACGGGCAGCTCAGCGCCAAGCACAAGGAGCTGATCGCCCTGGCCATCGGCGTCACGCAGCGCTGCTCGGGTTGCATCGGCTTCCATGTCAAAGCGCTGCACCGGCTGGAATGTACACGGGCCGAACTGGAGGAAATGCTGGCGGTCTGTGTCTACATGGGCGGCGGGCCGGCCCTCATGTACGCGGCCGAGGCCATGACGGCCTGGGACAAGATGCAGCCGCTCGGTCGGACCTGATCGCCGTGACCCGGCTTCACCATGCTGCATGAAAGCGCTCACTGGGCGAAAGCCTGGTGCCGAACCGTTTGAAAAGGACTGCGTGATGGACAAGCTGTGCCGCAGGATGGTGTTGCTGTGCTCGGTGATGGCCCTGGTGGCCCCGCTGCAGGCCGCTGACATCTACCGTTGGGTGGACGATCAAGGACGGACCCACCTGTCGGATGTGGTGCCGGATCGGTACCGGGACTCGGCCACCCGCATCGATTCGCGTCGGTACGAACTGACGCCGGAGCAGCGGCGGGAAGCGGACGAGCGGGCAGCACAAGAAGGTTTGCGCGACGCGCCGGCCAACCCTGCGGTATCGGCACCGGCAGCGCCCACCTCGACCGTGGCGACGCCTGCACCGCCGGTCAAGCGGCCCGTCGAACGCGTCACGGAGGCCACTTCTTGCGAAACCTGGTGGCGCCTCTACCGCGAAAGCCAGGAATGCTTCGGGCCGTTTCGCACCGTCGGCGGCGGCATCAAGCCCGAGGCGTTTGACCATTGCAACGAGATCCCGAGTCCCGAAACCCGGTGCGGCCCCTACCGGGACTGACGGCGGGGCAGCGTTCAGGCGGGGTTGGTCGGGTTCAGCACGCCGTGGGCCTGCTGGTCGGCGTGGTAACTGCTGCGCACCATGGCGCCCACGGCGGCGTGGGTGAAGCCCATCTTGTAGGCCTCGGCCTCGAACATCTTGAAGGTGTCGGGGTGCACGTAACGGCGCACCGGCAGGTGGTGGCCGCTGGGCGCGAGGTACTGGCCGATGGTCAGCATCTCGATGTTGTGCGCGCGCATGTCGCGCATCACTTCCAGGATCTCCTCGTCCGTCTCGCCCAGGCCGACCATCAGGCCGCTCTTGGTCGGCACGTGCGGGAACAGGGCCTTGAACTTCTTGAGCAGGTTCAGGCTGAACTGGTAGTCCGACCCCGGGCGTGCTTCCTTGTACAGGCGGGGCACGGTCTCCATGTTGTGGTTCATCACATCCGGCGGCGCGGCCTTGAGGATCTCCAGCGCGCGGTCGTCGCGGCCGCGGAAGTCGGGCACCAGCACCTCGATTTGCGTGCCCGGTGAGTGCTCGCGT
>JALOSH010000331.1 GCA_025458545.1 Hydrogenophaga sp. | reverse complement strand
CGTGTCGCGCGAGATGCCGAGCGCGCGCGCGGCCTGGGTGACGTTCCAGCGGTTGCGCTCCAGCGCGTTGAGCAGCAGTCGGCGCTCGGCTTCGGGCAGGCTGGTGGGCGCGGGCTCGGCGCTCAGCGGCTCCAGCCCGGCAAAGGCCGAATCCAGCGGCACCGGCAGGGCCAGGTCGTCCGCTTCGATCACGTCGTCGCTCGCGAGCATCACGCACTGCTCCACCACGTTGGCCAGCTCGCGCACATTGCCGGGCCAGGCGTGGCCTTGCAGGCGGTGCAGCGCTTCGGCCGAAAAATGCAGACCCGGCTTGGCGTAGCGCCGCGCCGAACGCGCCAGAAACAGGTTCGCTAGCCGGGCCACATCGCCGGTGCGCTCGCGCAGCGGCGGCAGGTTCACCCGCAGCGCGCCCAGGCGAAAAAACAGATCCAGCACGCGCACATTCACCTTCTGCTGGCGCACGCTGCCCAGGCGCCGCACCTCGTGGTCCTCCAGCAGTTTGAGCAGCTTGGCCTGGGTGGCGAGTTCCAGCTCGCCCACCTCGTCCAGGAACAGGGTGCCGCCGTCGGCCGCTTCCACCAGGCCAATGCGGCGTTCGCGCGCGTCGGTGAAGGCGCCGCGCTCATGGCCGAAGAGTTCGCTCTCCACCAGGTGCGACGGCAGGCTGGCGCAGTTGATCTCAGCACCGCCGGGGAATCACCGTCCGAGAGCCGGGTATCGGCGTCCACGATCTGGCGCAGGCGGTTCACCAGCTTGTGCATCGCAGGCGAATCGCCCACCAGAGCCGCCAGGCCCTGGCCACCCGCGGGCGCGCCCTCCGGTCCCCGGCGCAGGTGGCGCAGTTCCTGGGTCTGCCGCTGCTGCTGCACCGCGCGGTCCAGCACCTGCTTGAGCTGGTGCAGCGAGACCGGTTTGATCAGGTAGTCGAAGGCGCCGCTCTTCATGGCCTCCACCGCCACCTGCTCGCTGCCATGCCCCGTGGCCATGACCACCAGCAGCTGGGGCTCGCGCTCGCGCATCAGCTTGAGCACATCGATGCCGGTCTTGCCCGGCAGGTTGTGGTCCAGCACCACCACGTCGGGGCGCTCCGCTTCCAGCATCTCCAGGCCCTCTTCTCCACTGGCGGCGAGCTGGCAGCCGATGCCGTGGCGTTCCAGGTAGAGGTGCATGTTGCGCGCCAGCACCGGTTCGTCTTCGACGATCAGAACGTTGTAGCTCATGCGGGATGGACAGCGCGGGGGCCGGGCGCGGCGCGGGCACGCAAGGGCAGCGTCAGCACCGCCTGCGTGCCTTCGCCCTGCCAGCTGAACAGGCGCAAGCTGCCCCCCAGGCTTTCGATGGTGCGGCGCGCCAGCGGCAAACCCACGCCCACGCCGGTGCGCTTGGTGGTGTGGAACGGCATGAACACCCGCTCCAGATCGGCCGGTGCAATGCCGACGCCGGTGTCGGCCACTTTCAGCTCCAGCTGGCCCTTGCGGACTTCGAGCGACAGGCGCAATTCACCGCCCTTGGGCATGGCGTCGATGGCGTTGGACACCAGGTTGTCCAGCGCCTGCTCCAGCGCCGGTGCGTCGGCCGACACCAGCGGCACATCGGCCGGCCAGTCGCACCGCACCGCAATGCCCTGGCGCGCCATGCGCGCGGCGTGGCTCTTCAGCACAGCGTCGCACAGGGCGGGCAGGGCCACGTCGGTCACCTGGCGCCCACCCTGCTGCGCGTAGGCCAGCAGCTTGTAGATCCAGGTCTGCAGACGGTCCACCTCGCTCATGATGTCCTGTGCGGCGGCCTTCTCGGGACCCAGCGCCATCAGCTCGGCGCTGGAGCGGATGGAGCCCAGCGGGTTGCGCAGGCCATGCGCCACCGCCGAGGCCATGTCGCCCACCGCGGCCAGCGATTCGCTGGCGACGATGGTGCGCTGCTGGCGCGCGATCTGCCGGTCGGCCTGCATCACCAGCCACACCAGCGCCAGGTAAATCAGCAGGCCGCTGGCGGCACTGGCCAACCAGACAAAGCGCGTCATTTCGTGCACCGAATCGATCAGCTTCTGCGGCAGCATGTACAGCTCGGCCACCCCCACCACGCGCCGGTTAGCGTCGTGCACCGGGATGTAGACCTCGATCGCGTCGCGCGCGTCGTCGGACACAAAGGCGTGTTCGGGTTTGATGAAGCTGGCGGCTTCCAGCAATTCGCTTTCAATCTGCAGGAAGCCGCCGAGCGCTCCGTCCAGACCGAGGTTCTGGCCGGGGTCGCTGCCGATCGCCGCCGGGTTGGTGGACCAGACCATGCGGCGCTGGGTGTCGAACACATTGGTGTGCACCAGCCCCGGCATGCGGGCCAGTTCGCCGAACAGGGCCTCGAAGGCAGCCGGCGATGAAGGCTGGGTGAACAGCCGGTCGCCCCCATGCATGCGGACCAGGCTGTCCAGAAACTCCTGCGCCAGTTCGGCGTTGCGCCCCAGCATGCGTTCGGACACGCTGCGCGACAGCAGCGCGGCACTGACCGACGCGGTCAGCAGCACACACAGCAGGCTCAGCACCGCAAAGCGGCGCGTCCAGAACAGGCCGGGCTGCTCAAAGAGCTGGCGAAAGTCTTTCAAGGCCATCAATGAAAGCAGGTGGATGCGGGTGGAACCGGCGGTTCTGCGGTGTGCACCATTCTAGGGACTAGCTGCACCGCCGCACAGGCTCGCGCCGAGCAGGCGATCGCATCCATGCCCGCACCCACCACCCCCAGCAGGGCCGGGCCAGCAACGCAAGCTACAGCGCGTCGCGCAGCCGGTACCAGAGCATGCCCAGCGCCAGGCTGGGCGTGCGCAGCAGCGCGCCGCCGGGAAAATCGCGGTGCTTGATGCGCGCAAACAGATCGAAGCGCCCGGCCTGCCCGGCCACCGCCTCGGCCACCAGCTGGCCGGCCAGACCGGTGAGCGCCACACCGTGGCCGCTGAAGCCTTGCAGGTAATACAGGTTGTCGCCCAGGCGGCCGAAGTCGGGCGCGCGGTTCATGCTGATGTCGACAAACCCGCCCCAGACGAATTCCACCGGCACGCCCTGCAGGGCCGGGAACACCGCGCCCATGCGCTGCGCCATCACGTCCTTCAGGTTCGGCGGGGTCATGGTGGTGTAGCTCACACGGCCACCGAACAGCATGCGGCGGTCGGCGCTGAAGCGGAAGTAGTCGAGCACGAAATTGTTGTCGCACACCGCCGCGTTGTTCGGGATCAGCCGCTGGCACAGCGCCGGATCGAGCGGCGCGGTGCCCACGATGTAGGTGCCCACCGGCATGATGCGCGGCGCGATCTCGGGCGCCACCGCCGGGCCATAAGCGGGCAGCGTGCAGTTGCCGGCCAGCACGCCGAAGCGCGCCTTGACCGAACCCTGTGCGGTGCTGGCCACCAGCGTGCGGCCGCGTTGCAGCGCGGTCACCGGCGACCGCTCGAACACCCGCACGCCAGCCGCCTGCGCGGCGCGCGCCAGGCCCAGCGCGTACTTGAGCGGATGCAGGTGGCCGGAGCGCTGCTCGTGGAACGCGGCCACATAGCGCGGGCTGTCGATGAAGCGCGCCACGTCGGCGCCTTCGGCCCATTCGCAGGGCACGCCGAGCAGCTGGTGGTGGTCGCATTCCTCGCGCAGGGCGCGGGCCTTGCGGGCCGAATCGGCCACGTAGGTGTAGCCGCGCTGCCAGTCGCAATCGATGCCGTGGTTGGCGATGCGCTGCTCGATCAGGTCCACCGCCTGCAGCGACAAGTCCCAGGCACGCCGCGCGTCGGCCGCACCGAGCTGGTCTTCAAACGGCCCCTGGCCGCTGGCATACCCCACGATGGCCTGGCCGCCGTTGCGGCCACTGGCGCCGGAACCGATGCGGTCGGCCTCCAGCAGCACCACGCTCAGGCCCTTCTGGGCCAGCTCCAGCGCGGCAGACAAGCCAGCAAAGCCACCACCC
>JALOSH010000330.1 GCA_025458545.1 Hydrogenophaga sp. | reverse complement strand
ACCGGCCAGCACCGGCAAGAAATCAACAGAAACACCGTGCCAATGCGCGCCGGTGTCAGCGTCCATCGCGTCCAGGGCGCGGGGTTCGTAACCCGCGTCTCGGACTGCGCGCTTGATGCGCGCCAGGGTCTCGGCGTCGGGCGCCGCGTTCAACACCACCCGGGCCGACTCGGTGGCCAGGTTCACCGTGGCACCGCTCACACCCGCCTGCTTCTTCAGCACTTTTTCCACCCGCGACACGCAAGAGGCGCAGGTCATGCCGCCAATGCCCAGGTCGATCTGGCTGGCGTTGGTGTTGTTCGGAAGCTCTGTGGCAGTGGTGGTGTTCATAGGGTCTGTTCGAGCGCACGCCGTGGAACCGGCGCGGCCCCCGCGCACAAGGCACGCAACGGCGCGGGGAAGACCATGGTTATATGCTTTCCCCCCATGGGAAGGTCAAGCCACAAGGTGTATCCGCCGTTTCCCCTCCACAGGAACACGCGGGGCTTGACCTTCACACCGTGTCAAGGTGCATCATGCAGGCTCTGTCTTTCAGGAGCACCCCATGAGCACCCAAACCTTCACCGTGCAAGGCATGACCTGCGGCCACTGCGAAAAAGCCGTCACCACCGCCATCAAGACCCTGGACCCGCAGGCCGAGGTGCGCATCGACCGCAGCCAGAACCAGGTCGAGGTCAGCACCACACAACCGCGCGAAGCGGTGGCCGCCGCGATCAGCGAAGAAGGCTACACGGTGGCCATATGACCCCCACGCTCCACCACTGCGCGGGTCGCTGCCCCCCAAGGGGGCGGATCCACCTTGGGGCGGCCCGGCGGAGGATCGCATGACCGCCGACCTCGACATCCCGCTGCACAGCGTGCACCGCTGGCCGGTCAACATCGGCACCGCCGCGCGGCTCTCGGGCATATCGTCCAAGATGCTGCGCCACTACGAAGCCCAGGGCATGCTGGGCCGCGTGGCCCGCACCGACAGCAACTACCGGCAGTACAGCCTGGCCGACGTGCACACCCTGCGCTTCATCCGCCGCGCACGCGACATGGGCTTCAGCCTGGAGGCGGTCAACGAGCTGGTGGGCCTGTGGCACAACCGGCGCCGCAAAAGCGACCACGTCAAACGCATCGCCCAGCGCCACCACGACCAACTGGCCCAGCGCATCGCCACCCTGCAGGCCATGCAGCGCAGCCTGGACGCCCTGCTCTGCCATTGCCCGGGCGACGACCGGCCCGACTGCCCCATCCTCGACGACCTCGCCCACAGCTGACCACCGGCAAAACGCCAGCCGACCGAGCACCGCAAGAAAGCGGAACGAATCTTTACAAACCGTTCGCACAGCCGCACAGAGGCGACACACCGCGGTTTCACACTGAACCCATTCCAGAGACAGCCCCCGCGCTGAGATCCCTGGAAGGTTTTCACCCACCAGGAACCACCATGAAACGCTTCAACACACGCCACCTCATCGCCGCCGCCCTCGCCACCGCCTTCGTCGGCGTGTCGGCCACCGCCATCGCACAGGGCGTGGGCATGTCACCCGAACTGCATGCCCAGCACATGGCCCAGCGCGGCACCCCCGGCGCCGGCACCATGGACCCGGGCCGCATGGCCGAGATGCAAACCAAACACGCCGAGCGCCACGCCGCCCGCATGGCCCAGCTCAAGACCGAACTGAAGATCACCGCCGCCCAGGAACCCGCCTGGAACGCATTCGTGGCCCGCACCGCACACACACCGCGCCAGCCTGCGGCGGCCGAAGACTGGTCTCAGCTGACCACGCCGCAGCGCCTGGACAAGATGCAAGCCCTGCACGCCCAGCGCAGCGCCGAGATGACCCAGCGCGTCGAAGCCACCAAGAGCTTCTACGCCGCGCTCACGCCCGAACAGCAAAAGACGTTTGACGCCCAGCGCGGCCTGCAGCGCGCCGGCATGAAAGGCGAACACCGCATGGGTGGCCACGGCGGCCATGGCGGTGAGCGCGGCACCCACCACGGCATGGCGGGCGGCATGGGCTGCGAAGGCGGCGCCAAGCCCGCCTCCATGCCCGGCGCCCGCAGCTGATTCCCCCACCGGTTCTGACCAGACTCCTCCTTCGCCCCGCACCGCCGGGGCGTTTTTTCGTCGGGTCACAAGGCGCGCTGTCCTGCGACGTCCCACTCTGAGCCCTGCAGCAGGCGGGTTGTACGCGATCGGGCGCGGCCGGCTCCGGCCCGGTCAGGCGCCGTCGCCGAACTCGGCGATGTAGTTGACCCGGGTGTCTGTGCACCAGGCGGCGGTGTGCCGCCAGGGGTTGTAGCGCATGCCAGTCAGGCTGCGCAGACTCAGGCCCGAGCGCGCCATGGCGGCCTCCAGTTCGGCGGGGCGTACAAACTGGCGCCAACAGCAGGCCACCCGGCAGCACGCGGCGCGCCACGGTGTCGACAAACGCCGGCACATCGCTCACGTGCTCCACCACCTCCAGCGCCAGCACCACGTCGAAGCGTTCGTCGGCGCCCAGCACTTCGTGGGCCTCGCCCAGCCGGTAGTCGATTTCCAGGCCTTGCTGCGCGGCGTGCAGGCGCGCGGCGGCCACGTTGCCGGGCGAAGCATCCACACCCACCACCTGCGCGCCCAGGCGGGCCAGCGGCTCGCAGAGCAGGCCGCCACCACAGCCCACGTCGAGCAGGCGCAGGCCCTGCAAGGGCTGGGCGGCGTCGGTTGGCGGGCGGTGCGCGGTGATGCGCTGTACCACGCGTTCGAGCCGCAGGGCGTTGACCACGTGCAGCGGGCGCATGGGCCCCTGGGGGTTCCACCAGGTGGCGCTCAGGCGGTTGAAGCGCTCGATTTCAGAAGCGATGGCGGTCATGGCAGCGGTGGTGATGGCGGTGGGTTGACGGCGGTTCGAAGACAGCGGCACGAAAGTTCAGACGTGGCGGCACACGCCCACGGCGGCGCGCGATCCGGCCCCGACCAGATGACACCACAGGCGCAGCACCGCGCCCGGTGCCGCCGGTCCGCGCGCGGCGGCGGCTTCGTCGCGGTGGGCCACCTCGTCGCTCTGGCAGTCCAGCAGCGTTTGCTGCAGTGTGCGCAGGGCGGGCTGCGATGCGAGCCGCTGCACCTGTTCGCCGTAATGAAGGTCCACAAACTGCTCCACCGCCTCCACCGTGGCGTAGACCGCGCGCGGCCCGGCCAGCGCGGGCAGGGCACCGGTGAGCCAGCCGGCCAGGCGCCACAGCGGCAGCAGGCGGCTGCGGTCGGCCGCGGGCAGCCAGGCTTCGATCTGCGCCAGGTGGGCCCGCTCGGTCGCCAGGTGGCGCGTGGCGAAGTCCCGCACGGCGGGGTCGCGGCTGAAGCGCAGCACGCCCTGGTAGATGCACACCGCACCGGTTTCGCCCGCGTGGTCGGTGCGCAAGTCGGCCACCACCTCGGCGGGCAGGGCCTGCGCCAGATCGGGCGGGGTGTGGCCTGTGGGCTCCAGGGGATTCCCGCCGGGCAAGGTGTGGTTGGGGTGGTGCATGGTGCTGGTTTGAAGCTGATTTGACCCTGCTCATTATCGGTGTTATCGACTCACCGACCGCTCAAACGATTTGAATTCAAATACGATTCAAGCCACCGCATCCACACGACCACCCCGGCACCTGTTCCAGGCACCAGTCCCATGATCCATTCGCTGGCCATTCTGAGTACCGCCCTGCTGTTCGGTGGCATGACGCTGTACGGCTTCGGCTTTGCCGCCTTCCTGTTCAAAGCCCTGCCCGCGGACACGGCGGGGGCCACGCTGCGGCGGGCCTTCCCCTGGTTTTATGCGTTTGTGATCGCCACCGCCGGGCTGGCCGCGCTGTGCTGGTGGCCCCACCACCCGCCTTTTGCCTGGGCCATGGCGGCCATTGCACTCTCCACCGTGCTGGTGCGCCAGTGGCTCATGCCCGCCATCAACGCCGCCACCGACGCCGGGCAGCGGCAGCGCTTCCACTGGCTGCACGGCCTGTCGGTGCTGGTCACGCTGGCCCACACAGCGCTTCCACTGGCTGCACGGCCTGTCGGTGCTGGTCACGCTGGCCCACATCGGCGCCAGCGGCTGGCTGCTGGTACACATCGCCTGACCAGCCGCATGCAGTGCCGGGCAAACGTGGTGGCGAGGCGGCGCCTTGTTTCTTGCGGTGCATCAAGGCGCCTGTCAGCATTCGGTCCTAGATTGGCAGTTGTCCAGCGGTACCGGCGCGCAGTCGCCTGGCCGTTCACCACCGCCCGAGGAGACCTCGACATGCTGTCCGCCTACATCACCCACACCGACTGCGCCCGCCACGAGATGGGCGCGCACCACCCGGAATGCCCCGAGCGCCTGGGCGCCATCAACGACCACCTGCTGGTCAAGGGTCTGCTGGACTACATGATTCCCTACGACGCGCCGCTGGCCACCGAAGAGCAGCTCTCGCGCGCCCACGCCTCGCTGTATGTGCGCGAACTGTTCGCCATGGCGCCCCAAGAGGGCACCTGCCAGGTGGACCCGGACACCAGCATGAACCCCTGGACCTTGCCCGCCGCGCTGCGCGCCGCCGGGGCTGCGGTTGAAGCCACCGACCTGGTGATTGACGGCAAGGCTTCCACCGCCTTCTGCAGCGTGCGCCCGCCCGGTCACCACGCGGAGCGCGCCGCCGCCATGGGTTTCTGTTTCTTCAACAACGTGGCGGTGGGCATACGCCACGCGCTGGATGTGCACGGCCTGCAGCGGGTGGCGCTGATCGACTTCGACGTGCACCACGGCAACGGCAGCGAAGACATCTTCAGGGGCGACGACCGGGTGCTGATGTGCTCCATCTTCGAAAAAGGCCTGTACCCCTTCAACGGCGAAAGCGCCACCGGCCCCAACATGGTCAACGTGGGCCTGCCCAGCCGCAGTGGCAGCGAGGCCTTTCGCGCCGCCGTCAGCGAACAGTGGATCCCGGCGCTCAATGCCTTCCGGCCCGAGCTGATCTACATCTCGGCCGGTTTTGACGCCCACCGCGAAGACGACATGGGCAACCTGGGCCTGGTCGAAGCCGATTACGCCTGGGTCACCCAGGAACTGATGAAAGTGGCCAACACCCACAGCCAGGGGCGCGTGATCTCCTGTCTGGAAGGCGGCTACGTGCTCAGCCCGCTGGCCCGCAGCGTCGCAGCCCACGTGCGGGTCTTGATCGGCGCGGATTGAAAGACTGAAACACCCCCCTGCGCCGCTTCGCGTCTTCCCCCCAGGGGGGCCACACCAGCAGCCCGGCAAAGCCGGTTCTGCGGCGTGTGCTGGTAGGGTCACCTGCTCACAGCAGAACCGTTGACAACTGAAGATTCCATGGACAAACACTACCTCACGCCACTGTTTCAACCCGAGACCATCGCTGTCTTCAGCAACAGGGAAACGCCCGAGCGCCAGATGCCGCAGGCGAGGGCGCTGGTGGAGGCACTCACGGCACAACGCTTCAGCGGCCAACTGGTGTTCCTGGACATCCACACCACCGGCACCCTGGCCGATCTGGCCCAGACGCGGGCCGATCTCGCCATCATCGCGCTGCCGCCGGGCGAGGCGCTGGCCGCGCTGGAAGTGGCCGGCCGCATCAAGTGCAAAGCCGCCCTGATGGTGGGCAGCGGCACACCGGCGGCCGATGCCGCCGAGATGCACCGCGTGGCACGCCGCCACGGCATGCACCTGCTGGGTCCCAACAGCCTGGGCTTCCAGCGCCCGAAGAGCCAGCTCAACGCCAGCGTGGTCGGGCCACTGGCCAGCCCCGGGCCGCTGGCGCTGGTGTCGCAATCGGGCGCGCTCACCGCGTCCATCCTGGACTGGGCGAGCCAGAACGCGGTGGGTTTCTCCAACGTGATTTCGCTCGGGCCCAACACCAGCGTGGACCTGGCCCAGGTGCTGGACTACCTGGCCTCCGACGCCCACACCCACAGCATCCTGGTCTACATGGAAGGCATTTCCAGCGCGCGCCGCTTCATGAGCGCGCTGCGCGCCGCGGCCAACGCCAAGCCGGTGATCGTGCTCAAGGCCGGCCGCAAAACCGCCGGCAACAAGGCCGCACAGACGCACAGCGGCGCCATCGTGGGCAGCGACGAGGTGTTCGACGCCGCGCTGCGCCGCGCCGGTGCGGTGCGGGTGCGCTCGTTCGTCGAGCTGTTCTCTGCCTCCAAATGCCTGGCCTCGCACTACCGCCCGGTGGGCCAGCGGCTGGCCATCGTCACCAACGGCGGCGGCCCCGGCGTGCTGGCGGCCGACTGGGTGAGCGAGATCGGTCTGGAGCTGGGCCAGCTCTCGACCGAGACCGCCACCGAACTCAAAACCCGATTGCCCGCGCTGGCTTCTCTGAGCGATCTGATCGACCTCTCGGAAGAGGCCAGCGCCGAACACTACCGCGCCGCCATCGACGCCGCCGGGCACGACAAGGCGGTGGACGGCGTGCTGGTGGTGCATTCACCCAAGGCCGGCATCGACGCGGCCGACGTGGCCCGCGCCATGGCCGAGCTGAAAAACCGCCTGGGCAAACCGCTGCTGTGCTGCTGGATGGGCGATGCCTCGGTGGGCGAAGCGCGCGCGGTGCTGGCGCAGGCCAACATCCCGAGCTTTCGCACACCCGAGGCCGCGGTGGGCGCCTTCGGCAACATCGCCAGCTTCTACCAGAACCAGCAGTTGCTGCAGCAAACCCCGCCACCGCTGTCCACCCTGGGCAAACCCGACGTGGAAGGAGCCCGCCTGCTGATCGAGAACGTGCTGACCGAGCGCCGCAAGATCCTGACCGAAATGGAGTCCAAGGCGCTGCTCTCGGCGTTCCACATCCCGGTCACACAGACCATCCTGGCGCGCTCGTCCAACGAAGCCATGATGATCGCCACCCAGCTTGGCTACCCGGTGGCGCTCAAGATCGACTCGCCCGACATCAGCCACAAGAGCGATGTGAACGGCGTGGCGCTCAACGTGATGAACGCGACCGCAGTGCGCGACGTGTACAACACCATGATCCAGGCGGTGACCAAGCTGCAGCCGGGCGCGCGCATCAACGGCGTGACGATCCAGAAAATGGCCAGCAACAAGCGCGGCCGCGAAATCTACATCGGCCTAAAGACCGACGACCCGTTCGGCCCCGTCATCGCTTTTGGCGCCGGTGGCACCATGATCGAACTGATCAACGACCGCGCGATGGAACTGCCACCGCTCAACCAGTTCCTGGCCCGTCGCCTGATCGAACGGTCGCGGGTGAGCGAGACCCTGGACGAGTGGCGCGGCGCCAGCGCGGTGGACCGCGAAGC
>JALOSH010000329.1 GCA_025458545.1 Hydrogenophaga sp. | reverse complement strand
GGACGTGGCACCTTTTGACGAGGGTGTGGACCCGGTGCAGCAGGTCAAGGCCATTGCGGCCGAGCTCAAGAAATACGATCCGGAGCTGTATGCCAAGCCGCGCTGGCTGGTGCTCAACAAGCTGGACATGGTGCCGGCCGAGGAGCGCGAAGCCCGCGTGAAGGACATCATCAAGCGCTTGAAGTACAAGGGGCCTGTGCTCGAGATCTCTGCGCTCACGCGCGAGGGCTGCGAACGTCTGGTGCAGACCGTTTACCAATTCCTGGCCAAGGAGTTCCAGTCGCACCAGCCGCCCGTGGATGTGGACCCCCGGTTTGCGGACGGTGCGCCTGGCCCGTAGCGCCACCGGATGCACACCTCAGCAAAACACAAGCGTGAGATCAAGAGCAGACAGCCATGGGTGAAGCGGTGACGAGCGTGAACAATGCGGTTGAGTTGTCAGGCGTGCTGAAGTCGGCGCGCCGCATCGTGGTCAAGGTGGGCTCCAGCCTGGTGACCAACGAAGGTCGGGGTCTGGACGAGGAAGCGATCGGCCAGTGGAGCGAGGAGCTGGCGGCATTGGTGCAGCAGGGGCGCGAGCTGATCATGGTCAGCAGTGGTGCTGTGGCCGAAGGCATGAAGCGCCTGGGTTGGTCCACCCGTCCCAAAGAAATCAACGAATTGCAGGCCGCTGCGGCCGTGGCCCGGTCCACGTTGCTCACCTTGTTGAAGCTGGGTGTGGTGCCGGTGATCAACGAGAACGACACGGTGGTCAACGACGAGATCAAGTTTGGCGACAACGACACACTGGGTGCACTGGTGGCGAACCTGGTCGAGGCCGACGCGCTGGTGATCCTGACCGACCAGAAAGGCTTGTACACCGCCGATCCGAGGCGCGACCCGTCGGCTCAGTTCGTGCACCTCGCGCGTGCGGGCGACCCGCAACTGGAAGCGATGGCCGGCGGTGCTGGCTCGGGTATCGGCAAGGGCGGCATGATCACCAAAATCCTGGCGGCCAAGCGGGCGGCGGGCTCGGGTGCGTCGACCGTGATCGCCTGGGGGCGTGAGCCCAGGGTGTTGCAACGCCTGTGCGAGGGCGAGGCGATCGGCACCTGTCTGGTGGCCCAGACGGCCAAGAACCAGGCGCGCAAGCAATGGATGGCCGACCATTTGCAGATGCGCGGATCGGTGCAGGTGGACGCCGGTGCGGTGGGCAAGATCGTGGGTGAAGGCAAGAGCCTGCTGCCGATTGGCATGACCGCTGTAGAGGGCGATTTTTCGCGCGGCGATGTCATCGCGGTGCGCGACCCGGACGGTCAGGAGGTTGCGCGGGGTCTGGCCAATTACGCAAGCTATGAAGCCCGCCTGATTTGCCGCAAGTCTTCGGGCGATTTCGAGCGCTTGCTGGGCTATGTGGCGGAACCCGAAATGATCCACCGCGACAACCTGGTGCTGTCGCGCAGCTGAAGCGGGCCCGGCCTATTTGAAGCCGGTGTTGGCACTGCTCTGGGGGTCGGGATCGAAACTCGCGCCGGGGGGCAGCTCCATCCCCATGGGCGGATGTCCAAGCGCTGGTTCGTGCAGGTCCAGCGTTTCCGAACCGCGCGGGCGCGCACCGGAACGCAGATACCGGTTGCGGTTGTCCTGTTTGGGCAGGTAGCGAGCGAGTTCGGTGAGCGCCATTTCGTACACGCCCCGCTTGAACTCCACCACCACGTCCAGCGGTACCCAGTAGTCGTGCCAGCGCCAGGCGTCGAATTCCGGGTGGCTGGTGGCACGCAGGTTGAGGTTCCAGTCTTGTGCGACCAGACGCAACAGGTACCAGATCTGCTTCTGGCCCTTGTAATGGCCGCGCGCATCGCGGCGGATGAAACGGTCTGGCACTTCGTAGCGCAACCAGTCCCGCGTGCGGGCCACGATGTTCACGTGCTCGGGCATGAGACCCGCGTTTGCCCCAGAACACCTGGTTTCGCTGGTTGAGCAGAATGATGCCGACATTGGGCCTGAAGCCTTCCCTGTCAAGCATAATCAACCCCAAATTTTTGAACTGTCTGGATTATGCATCGCCCCTCGCGGCTTGCGAAGTGACGGCCCACCCGTTGAAGCGCAAAGAGGGGTAAATACCGATGCATTGGGCCTCGCAGCGGCTGGTCCAGCGCTTTTCCATCCCCTCCGAATCCCTACCCCTGCCCATCGGCAGCTGCACCCATGAAAGCTTCGCAGTTTTTTATCTCCACCCTGAAGGAGGCGCCCGCCGATGCCGAGGTGGTGAGTCACCAACTGATGACCCGCGCCGGCATGATCAAAAAACTTGGTGCGGGCATCTACAGCTACATGCCCATGGGACTGAGAAGATCGTGCGCGAGGAAATGACGCGCGCGGGGGCGGTGGAGCTGACCATGCCGGTGGTGCAACCGGCCGAGCTCTGGCAAGAGACCGGGCGCTTCGACAAGATGGGCCCTGAGTTGTTGCGCATCCAGGACCGCCACGGCCGCGACTATGTGGTGCAGCCCACCAGCGAAGAGGTGGTGACCGACATCGCACGCCAGGAGCTGCGCAGCTACAAGCAGTTGCCGAAAAACTTTTACCAGATCCAGACCAAGTTCCGCGACGAACGCCGTCCGCGCTTTGGTCTGATGCGCGGGCGCGAGTTCATCATGAAAGACGCCTACAGCTTCGACCGCGACGAAGCCGCTGCCAAGGCGAGTTACCAGGTGATGGCCGCAGCCTACCGCCGGATATTCGACCGCTTTGGTCTGCGCTACCGCGCGGTGGCGGCCGACAGCGGCGCCATCGGTGGTGACCTGAGCGAAGAGTTCCAGGTGATCGCCGCCACGGGCGAAGACGCCATCGTCTATTGCCCGGCCAGCGATTACGCGGCCAACATGGAAAAAGCCGAAGCGCTCGCGCCCAGCGGCCCACGCCCCGCCGCCGCCAACCCGATGGCCAAGACGCCGACCCCGGGCAAAAGCACCTGTGCCGACGTGGCCCAGCTGTGGTGCTGGCCACCGATGAACTGAACGAAGCGGGCGAGGTGGTCGAGAGCCAGGTCTGGCTGCTGCTGCTGCGCGGCGACCACGACATGAACGAGGTCAAGGTGGGCAAGGTGACTGGGCTGGACAAGGGCTTCCGTTTCGCTTCGATGCCGGAGATCGAAGCCCACTTCGGCTGCAAGCCGGGCTACCTGGGCCCCGTCGGCCTGAAGCTGCCGGTGAAGCTGGTGGTGGACCGCGAGGTGGCGGTGATGGCCGACTGGATCTGCGGCGCCAACGAGGTGGACTTTCACATGACGGGCGTGAATTGGGGTCGCGACCTGCCCGAACCCGATCGGGTGGCCGACATCCGCAACGTGGTCGAAGGCGATCCGTCGCCAGACGGCAAGGGCGCGCTGGCCATCGAGCGGGGCATCGAAGTCGGTCACGTGTTTTACCTCGGCACCAAGTACAGCCAGGCCATGAGCGCGACCTTTCTGGACACCGACGGCAAGCCCAAGCACTTCGAGATGGGTTGCTACGGCATCGGCATCACGCGCTTGCCGGCGGCGGCCATTGAACAAAACCACGACGAGCGCGGCATCGTCTGGCCCGACGCCATTGCGCCGTTCACCGTGGTGGTCTGTCCACTGGGCGCCGACCGCAGCGAGGCGGTGAAGGCGGCGGCCGACGAGCTGTACGCCGGTCTGCTGGCGGCGGGGGTGGACGTGATCCTGGACGACCGGGGCGAGCGCCCGGGCGCGATGTTCGCGGACTGGGAACTCATTGGGGTGCCGCACCGCGTGACCATCGGTGACCGGGGTTTGAAGGAAGGTGTGGTCGAGTACCAGCACCGCCGCGACACCGCCGCGACCAAGGTGCCCGCCGCCGAGGCGTTGGCCTTTGTCCGGGGACGTTTGAGCGCGTGAGTCCGACCTTGCCAGCACTGGACCGTCGTCAGTACCTGTTGCGAGCGGCGGCGCTAGGCGCTGCCGGGTGTTTGGGCACCGGGGCGGTGCACGCGGGGGGGCAGCTGGAAGAGCCCTTGGCCGATTCGGTGCGTTCGGCCCTGGCGTCGGCCATCGCCAACAGCGCCCCGCCGGTGCCCGAGTTTTCCGACGCCAACCGGCGCTTGGCTTATCTGCGCTGGCTGGGCGCCATGAGCGATCGCCTGGCCAGGCGCAAGCCCGACTTCCAGACCCGCATCGAGTTCCTGCAGACGGTCTGGTACGAAACCCGTCGCGCCGGACTCGATACCACGATGGTGCTGGGTCTGATCCAGGTCGAGAGCGCGTTCCGCAAATTTGCCATTTCGCGCGTGGGCGCGCGTGGCTACATGCAGATCATGCCGTTCTGGTCACGGGTGATTGGCGATGGCGATGCCGGCAAGCTGTTCCACATGCAAACCAACATCCGCTTTGGTTGCGTGATCCTGCGGCACTACCTGGACCGCGAGCGTGGCGACACCTTCATGGCGCTGGGCCGCTACAACGGCAGCCGAGGCAGACCGCAGTACCCCAATGCGGTCTATGCGGCCACCCGCCACTGGGAACATCCGGACGCCTGAGCCGGCTCCGGGCTCACTGCAGGAAGCCGATGCGCGACTTGCCGCTGGTCGTTGGCGGCAGGTCACACGGCTCCACGCTGTAGCGGTTGTCGAGCCGAGCGTTGCCGAATGCGGTGACGAGCGCTCGGCGCATCTCTCGCGGGGCCAGCGTGGCCAGCAGGTCCAGCACATCGTCCGCCGGTTCGGGGTCGAAGCGCTGGCCCCAGTCGTGCTCGCCCAGGATGTTGCGGTAGAGGTGTCCGGCGATCTTGCGCGCCGCATCCAGCGACGGCGGCGCGATCTCGTAGACGTTCATGCGGTTGCGGATCGGTTCGGGAATGCTGCGCTCGTGGTTGGCGGTGGTGATCCAGATCACCTGGCTGGCGTCGATCGGCACCTCGGCGAACTCGTCGACGAAGTTCTGGGCGGTGTCGTGCTCCAGCAGGCTGTAGAGCGCGCCCAGCGGGTCGTACTGCGCGTCGGCGCTGGCCTTGTCGATCTCGTCGACCACGATCACCGGGTTGGCGTACTGGCCGTCCACCAGCGCTTCGAACACTTTGCCCGGCTTGGCGCCCTTCCATTGCGACGACGAGCCTGACAGCAGCCAGCCCGCCGTCATGCTGCTCATCGGCACCAGGCTCATGCTGGTGCCCAGCAGATCAGCGATCTGTTTGGCGAAGTGCGTCTTGCCCACACCGGGCGGGCCCAGCAGCAGGATGGGCGTGACTTCCAGGCCGTCCTGGCTGTCCTGGCTCAAGGCCACGTGGCGCTTCACGTCGTCGAGCACCTCACCAAAATTGGGCAGCAGGTCGTAGAGCGGCGCCATGTCGGGCACGCCCGAGGGTTTGACGGCGAAGCGCTGGGGACCGCGTTCGAGCATGCGTTGCCAGGTGTTGCGCAGGCCTTCGTATTCGCGCTCGTTGCCGCTGGCCTGCAGGTGGGCCAGCTTGCGCTCGACCTCGTCGGCCTTGAACACGCTGCGCATCCGGGCGATGGGCAGTTTGAGGGAGGGGGAAGCGACCAGGCTGCGTGAGCTCATGCGGTTCTCCTTGAAAAGGTTCGGCGACAGTTTTATTGAAGCACAAGCTGTGCCCGGATGAAACCTCGAATCAACCCGGAGAACCTGGCGCAATCCCACGCACCGAGCGATCGCGTGACGCGGTGCACGTTCCAGAAACGGCACAGCCGCCCGAAGGCGGCTGTTCAAGGCAGGGGACGCTGGCTCAGGCTTGGCCGTTGATGGCCTTTTGCAGTTCGCCGGACTCGTACATCTCCATCATGATGTCGGAGCCGCCGATGAACTCGCCCTTGACGTAGAGCTGGGGAATCGTCGGCCAGTTGCTGTATTCCTTGATGCCGGCGCGGATGCCGTCGTCTTCTAGCACGTTGACCGTCTTGACGGTCTTGGGTTCGACGCCACAGGCTTTGAGGATCTGGATCGCGCGACCCGAAAAGCCGCACATGGGGAAGCTGGCGTTGCCCTTCATGAAGAGCACGATGTCGTTGGATTTGACCAGCTGGTCGATCTGGGTTTGTGCGTCGCTCATGGTGGTTTCCTAAGGTGGTTGGAGGGGCGACCGGCGCGTAGCCGGGCGGGGTGCTGAATTATCGCGCGCTCGGCCACTGTCCGCCGCTGCAGCGTGCGATGCCCGCCAGATCGGGGCGGCTGCCGACGTGTTGGAAGCCCTGCGCGATCAGCAGTTCCCGCACCGCCAGGGCCTGATCGTGGCCGTGCTCGAACAGCAACCAGCC
>JALOSH010000328.1 GCA_025458545.1 Hydrogenophaga sp. | reverse complement strand
CGCGTCCAGCGTGAGCTGCGCATCGCCCTGGATGAACAGCTCGCTGGTGTAGGCGCGGTTCTCCACCAGCGGGTTGGCGTCGATGCGGTAGCGGGTGGCGGGCAGGTGCAGCTGGTAGGTCAGGGTCTCGTTGCTGCGCAGGCGCGAACCCACCACCAGCATCGCGTCCAGCGTTTCGTAGAAGGCCTCGACGGGTTTTTGTAGGTTGTAGCTGCCCAGGGTCTGCGGGTGGTCTTCGGGCACCGTGCCGCGGCCCTGCACCGAGGTGACGATGGCGAAGCCCATGTCGGCCAGGCGCCGCGCGGCTGCGCTGGCGCCGCGTGCGCCACCGCCCAGCCAGAGCAGCGGGCGTTTGGCCCTCAGCAGGCGCTCGGCCAGCGGGTCCACCAGCGCCAGGTTCGGCTGTACCGGCGGCACCGCCACCGGGGCGATGCTGGCGGGCAGGTCCACCAGCATCTTCTGCACGTCGATCGGGATCTCCACGCTCACCGGGCCGCAGGGCGGCGTCTGTGCGATGCGCACCGCTTCGCGCAGCGTGGCCAGGGCGGTCTCCGGGTTGCGGATGCGGAAAGCGTCCTTGCCCACCGACTTGAGCATGGCCAGCTGGGCCGGGTGCTCGTGGATGAAGCCCAGGTCGCGGTCGATAAAGGGCGACTCGATCTGGCCGGTGAGGTGCAGCAGGGGCGTGCCCGCGGTGATCGCTTCCACCAGCGCGCCCGCCGCGTTGCCGCAGCCGGTGCCGGTGCTGGTGACGCACACGCCCAGGGTGCCACTCACGCGAGCGTAGGCGTCGGCCATGTTGCAGGCGCCGGCCTCGCCCCGCGCCGACACGAAGCGGATCTGCTGGCGCCGGTGGAAGGCATCCAGGATGGGCATGTTGTGGATCGAGATCACGCCGAAGGCGGCCTGCACACCACAGGCTTCCAGGAAGCGGGTGGCCAGTTCGCCGACGGTGATGCGGTTGGAGGGCGTGCTCATGCGGCTTTTTGATCGGAGGGTTTGGGTTGCCAGGCACCGCGCCTGGGCAGGTGGCTGATGCGTTCGGTGAGCTGGCGCGCGGCGGCCTGGACCTGTTCCACCAGCCCAGGGAGTTCGGTGTCGTTCACGCGCTGCGCGGGGACGGTGATGCTCAGCGCCGCCACCACTTCGCCACCGTCGTTGAACACCGGCGCACCGATGGTGGAGATGCCGGTCTCGAAACCACCCTGGCTCACCCCATGGCCTTCGGCGCGGTGTTGCCCGATCAGGGCCAGCAGCTGGTCCAGCGTGGTCGGCGTGCGGGCGGTGTAGGCGGGCAGCGGGTCCTCCGGGTAGAGCTGCCGCAGACCGACCCGGTCCAGATTGGCCAGCAGGATGCGCCCCAGCACCGTGGCGTGCGCCGGCAAGCGCGCGCCGACCTGGATGGAGTGGAACATGGCGTTGCGGCTGGCCGCCTTGGCGATGAACACCACCTCGCGGCCGTCGCGCACCACCAGGTGGGCCGAGTAGCCGCAGCGGTCGCGCAGTTCCTCGATCACCGGGCGGCCGTGTTCGGTCAGCTCCATCGAGGCCAGGTATTCGAAGCCCAGGCGCAGCACGGCCAGGCCGAGTTTGTAGTTGCCGCTGTCGCCCACACGTTCGACGAAGCCGCCCTGCTCCAGCGTGTAGAGCATGCGGAACACCGAGGCGCGTGGCAGGTCCAGGCGGCGCGAGAGCTCGGCGCCGCCGAGCTCTCGGTCGTCGCGGCTGAACTGCATCAGCAGCTGCAGGCCGCGCTGCAGGGCGGGCACGGTGTAGCGGTCGTCGGCGGACACCGGGGCTGCTGGGGAGGCGGGCAGGGTCTTGTTGTTCATGGTGTTCACTCGGCGTTGGGGGAGGGAACCAGCCCCGTCACCGCGTTGACGGCGTCCGCTGCTTCGAGCGGACAGGCGTGACCGACCGGCCCCAGATCCATCCGATCTTGCCCGACGCTGCGGGCCACGGCCTGGCAGGCCGCCGGTGGTGTGATGGTGTCCGCACTGCCGCTGGCCACGCGCACCGGGCAGCTCACCTGCGGCAGGTCGGCCGCCAGGTCGCCCTGGTCGAGCAGGCGCGCGGCCTGGGTGTAGCCGCCCACGTGGATACGGGCCATGGTCTCGCGCACGGCATCCACCAGCGCGGCGGGCGCGGCGGGCGAGAGCATGGCCGCGCCACGCGCCTGCGCCATGCCCTGCGGGCCGAGCTTGGCCAGCAGGGCCAGCCGACTGTTCAGCTTCTCGGCGCGCTCAGCCGCCGGGGCTTGGCCATACCCGCGGGCCGGTGCCAGCAGCACCAGCCGCTGCACACGGCCCGGCTGCAACAAGGCGGCCCGTGCCACCATCAGCGCGCCCAGCGAATGGCCCACCAGCGTGACGGGCGTGCGCACCCCCAGTGCGTCCAGCCAGGACCACAGGCGCGTGGCGTAGTCGGTGGCGTCCGGCGCCTCGGGCGCCACCGGCGTGCTCTGGCCGTAGCCCGGCGCATCCCACGCCAGCACCCGCACGGCAGGGTTCGCCTGCGCGGCCGCCAGCTGGAACGCCCAGCTGTCCGACGCCGACCCGATGCCGTGCAGCAGCACATGCGTGACCGCCGCAGCCTTGCCCGCTTCGCGGTACGCCACACGCGTGCCACCGCCCAGCCCGGCGAGCCGGATCGGGTGCTGCAGCAGGATGGAAGAAGGGGTCATGGAGAAGAGCGGTGGTGCGAAAGGTATTGATCAGGGGGCCGTGGAACCGGCTTCGCCGGGCCACTGGCCCCGTCCCCCCTCGAAGCGCCGAAGGCGCGCTACAGAGGGGGGAAGCCGCGCAGCGGCGCAAGGGGGGTGCTCACCGTTTTATCTTGGCCAGCGGCGAATCCGGCGGATAGGTGGGCGTGATGGGCTTGGGCGAGCCGAGCATCACGCACATCAGCGCGTCTTCGTCGCCGATGTTGTGCTCTTCGCGGTACACACCGGGCGGCACCGAGATCAGGTCGCGCTCGCCGACCACGGTTTCCCAGCGCTGGCCGTCTTTTTCGCAGACCACTTTCATGGCGCCGCGCATGACGAAGAAGATCTCTTCCACGTCGTAGTGGATGTGCGAGGGGCCGATGTTGCCGACCGGGATCACCATGGTCGAGAAGGTGAAATGGCCCGCGGGCACGGTGTTGCTGTCCTTGGCCACACCGGTGCCGCCGGTGCCCACGTAGCGCATCTGGGCGCGGCGGTACTTCGGGTCGAAGTCGGCCTGGAACTTCAGCGCGTCCCAGTCGTAGCGCCGGGTGGATTTGCGCGCCACCCTCGTCTCCATCCAATCG
>JALOSH010000327.1 GCA_025458545.1 Hydrogenophaga sp. | reverse complement strand
TGCACCGCGGCCAGCTCGGCCACGATGGTCTGCTCGTTGTCGGTCAGCATCTTCGCCAGCGGCGCAAACTGGGCGGCGAGAGCGGCGTCTTCCGTCTGCGCGGCCAGTGCCTGGGCCCAGTAGAGGGCCAGGTAGAACTGGCTGCCGCGGTTGTCGAGCTGACCGGTCTTGGGCGATGGGTTCTTGTTGTTGTCCAGCAGTTGGCCGGTGGCGGCATCCAGCGTCTTGGCCAGCAGCTTGGCTTTGGTGTTGCCGGTCTTCAGGCCCAGGTCTTCCAGCGACACCGCGAGCGCCAGGAACTCGCCCAGCGAATCCCAGCGCAGGTGGTTTTCTTCCACCAGCTGCTGCACATGCTTGGGCGCGGAACCCCCGGCACCGGTTTCGTACATGCCGCCACCGGCCATCAGCGGCACGATGGAGAGCATCTTGGCCGAGGTGCCCAGCTCCATGATGGGGAACAGGTCGGTCAGGTAATCGCGCAGGATGTTGCCGGTGGCACTGATGGTGTCCAGGCCGCGGATCACGCGCTCCAGCGTGTAGCGCATGGCGCGCACCTGGCTCATGATCTGGATGTCCAGGCCGGCCGTGTTGTGCTCGTGCAGGTACATCTTGACCTTGGTGATCAGCTGGGCTTCGTGCGGGCGGTACTGGTCGAGCCAGAACACCACCGGCGTGCCCGAGTTGCGCGCGCGGTTCACCGCGAGCTTGACCCAGTCGCGGATGGCGGCGTCCTTGACCTGGCACATGCGCCAGATGTCGCCCTGCTCCACTTCCAGGCTGAGCAGCACTTCACCGGTGGCCAGATCGGTGATGTTGGCGGTGCCGTCTTCGGTGATCTCGAAGGTCTTGTCGTGCGAGCCGTATTCCTCGGCCTGCTGGGCCATCAGGCCCACATTGGGCACCGTGCCCATGGTCTTGGGATCGAACGCGCCGTGCCACTTGCAGAAATTGATCATCTCCTGGTAGATGCGGGCGAAGGTCGATTCGGGCATCACGGCCTTGACGTCTTTCAGGCGGCCGTTGGCGTCCCACATCTTGCCGCCATTGCGGATCATCGCGGGCATCGAAGCGTCCACGATCACGTCGTTCGGCGAATGGAAGTTGGTGATGCCCTTGGCCGAGTCGACCATGGCCAGCTCGGGCCGGTTCTCATGGCAGGCGTGCAGATCGCGCTTGATCTCATCCTGCTTGCTCTGCGGCAGCTTGGCGATCTTGGCGTACAGATCGGCCATGCCGTTGTTGACGTTGACGCCCAGTTCCTTGAACAGCTCGCCGTGCTTCTCGAAGGCTTCCTTGTAGAAGATCTTCACGCAATGCCCGAACACGATGGGGTGCGAGACCTTCATCATCGTGGCCTTGACGTGCAGCGAGAACATCACGCCGGTCTTGCGCGCGTCTTCGATTTCCTTTTCGTAGAAAGCCAGCAGGGCCTTCTTGCTCATGAACATCGAATCGATGACCTCGCGGTCCAGCAGCGACACCTTTTCCTTCAGCACGATGGTCTTGCCGCTGCGGGTGATGAGCTCCATCTTGACGTCGCGCGCCTTGTCCAGCGTCATCGACTTTTCACCGTGGTAGAAGTCGCCCGCGTGCATGTGCGAGACGTGCGAGCGCGAGGCCTGGCTCCACTCGGCCATGCTGTGCGGGTTCTTGCGCGCAAACTCTTTCACCGCGCGCGGCGCCCGGCGGTCCGAGTTGCCTTCGCGCAGCACCGGATTCACCGCGCTGCCGATGCACTTGGCGTATCGGGCGCGGATGGCTTTTTCTTCCTCGGTCTTGGGCGTCTCGGGGTAATCGGGCAAGGCGTATCCCTTGGCCTGCAACTCCTTGACGGCCCCCACCAGCTGGCCGACCGAAGCGCTGATGTTGGGCAGCTTGATGATGTTGGCCTCGGGCTTGAGCGTGAGCTTGCCGAGTTCTGCCAAGGTATCGGGCACCCGCTGCGCTTCCGTCAGGTATTCGGGGAAGGCAGCCAGCACACGCGACGCCACCGAAATGTCGCTGGCCTGGACCTGGATGCCCGCCGGCGCGGTGAACGTGCGGATGATGGGCAAGAAGGCGCTGGTGGCGAGCAACGGGGCCTCGTCGGTCAGCGTGTAGATGATGGTGGGCTGTTGGTTCATGTCTGTGCTCCTGTGTCTGTTGTCGAAGTCCCGCTGCGCCACCACAACGCTGGCCAGCCAAAACATTTGATGGTGTGAGATTGTGCTTTCAGTGATCTGACCGGGAGACCGTCAATGGGACTCCTATCTCACGATTTGAAATCGTGACGAAAAATATCGACCATTTTTGCGGGTGGAAGCCTCGATCTGCGCCCCGCTGGAAGGCCGGGCGGAGGCGGTGCGAATCGGACGCCATGTGCGGAGGCACCCTGCAGCCATAAAAAAGGCCCGAAGGCGAAGCCTTCGGGCCTGGGATCGGGCGCCGAACCGGCTTTCGATCAGGCGAAGTTCTGCTGAGCAAAGTCCCAGTTCACCAGCTTGTCGAGGAAGGTCTCGACGAACTTGGGGCGCATGTTGCGGTAGTCGATGTAGTAGGCATGCTCCCACACGTCCACCGTCAGCAGGGCCTTGTCGGCGGTGGTCAGCGGGGTGCCCGCAGCGCCCATGTTGACGATGTCCACCGAGCCATCGGCTTTCTTCACCAGCCAGGTCCAGCCGGAGCCGAAGTTGCCGACGGCGCTCTTCACAAAGGCTTCTTTGAACGCGGCGTAGCTGCCCCACTTGGCGTTGATGGCCGCAGCCAGCGCGCCGGTGGGCTCACCGCCGCCGTTGGGCTTCATGCAGTTCCAGAAAAAGGTGTGGTTCCAGATCTGGGCCGAGTTGTTGTACACGCCACCGCTGGACTTCTTGATGATGGACTCCAGGTCCATGTTCTCGAACTCGGTGCCCTTCTGCAGGTTGTTGAGGTTGACCACATAGGCGTTGTGGTGCTTGCCGTGGTGGAACTCCAGCGTTTCCTTGGAGTAGTGGGGGGCCAGGGCATCAATGGCGTAAGGCAGTGCGGGCAGGGTGTGTTCCATGGGGTTCCTCAAGCGGGGTCGTTGTGAAAGAAGCCGGGTGGAGGCCAAGGCATCCGCCCGCCGACCAGCGCATTGTAGGCACCGGCGGAGCCAGCGCGCCGGACAGGGTTTTGGCGGCCGCTGCTCAGCGGTTCACCGTCAATGCCAGTTCGCCATCGGCCAGCCTGGCCTGCAGCGCCTGGCCAGCCGCCACCTGGCTGGCGCGGGTGATGGCCAGTCCCTGGGCATCGGTCAACAGGGCGTAACCGCGCTCCAGCACCAGCCGCGGAT
>JALOSH010000326.1 GCA_025458545.1 Hydrogenophaga sp. | reverse complement strand
CCGTCGCTCGACGCGGTGCTCGAATTGCAGAATCGGCCAACTGTTTTGGCGCGGCTGCCAAAGCCTTGAGAAAATGTCGTATAATTTGAGGCTTGCTGATTGACGCCAGGCGGTGACAACGCCCAGCGAAAGTCGACAAACCCTGTGGGGGTATAGCTCAGCTGGGAGAGCGCTTGCATGGCATGCAAGAGGTCAGCGGTTCGATCCCGCTTACCTCCACCACAATCAAGAGTTGGGCAAGGTGACGCGTTTTTGACGGTTACAATGCGCAGCTCGGTTCCAAAGGCTACGACCCTATCGTCTAGAGGCCTAGGACATCACCCTTTCACGGTGAGTACCGGGGTTCGAATCCCCGTAGGGTCGCCAAGAAGCTGCACCACTGCGGAGTGGTAGTTCAGTTGGTTAGAATACCGGCCTGTCACGCCGGGGGTCGCGGGTTCGAGCCCCGTCCACTCCGCCAGTCACAGATAAACCGCTCAGATCGTCAGGTCTGAGCGGTTTTTTCTTGGGCGTTTGCCGTCCTCGGTGGACTGGGCGGCGAGCGTGCTCAGGTCGCGCGCTCCAGCCAGTGCAGCCGCACCAGGCCGGTGGACAGCGCGGTGCCGCAAACAATGACCAGACCACAGACCACCATCCAGGGCGTGATGGTTTCACCCAGGAAGACAGCGCCGTAGAACAGGGCAAACACCGGCACCAGAAAGGTGACCGTCAGGGCCTTGGACGGACCAGCCTTGGCGATGATGCGGAAGAACAGGATGTAGGCGATGGCGGTGCAGAACAGCGCGACCGCCGCGAGCGCGCCCCAGGCCGCCAGGCTCACCGGCGCCGCGGGCCAGAACCAGAGTGTGGGCAGCGCCAGGCCGAGCGTGGCCCCGATCTGGCTGCCGGTGGCGGTGGCGAGCGGGTGGGCACCGGTGAGGTAGCGTTTGGTGAAGCTGGCGGCCATGCCGTAGCACAGCGTGGCCAGCAGGCAGGCGCCCATGGCCAGCAGGGTGGTGCCTGCATCGGCACCGGGCAAGCCGCTGGCGCTGAAGCCGGACTTGCCCACCACCAGCAGGATGACGCCCATGAATCCGATGGCCAGGCCCAGCATGCGCGAACCGCCGGGCCGGTCCTTCAGCCAGAGCCACGCCACCACGGCACCGGTGAGCGGCACGGTGGCGTTGAGGATGGAGGTGAGGCCGGTGCTGATGTGCATCACCGCAAAGGCAAACAGGGCGAAGGGAATGCCCGAGTTCAGCAGACCCACGAACAAAATGGGTTTGGCGCGCAGGCGGAAATCGGCCCACACGCCTTTGACCAGGAACACCGGCAACAAGAACAGCGAAGCGAGTGCCACCCGCAATCCGGCGGTGGGCAAGGCGCCGAACTCGGCCGCACCCAGCCGCATGAAGAGGAACGAAGAGCCCCAGAGGGCGGCGAGCAACAGGAATTCGAGGGCGAGCGTCGGGGACATGTTGTCAGTGTGCGGGCAAACGGCTGCACTGGGCCTGCTGGGTTGATGCCAACGGTGGGGCCGATTGATGCGGCGTCGGAGCACGCGGTGACAGGGCACCACGATGCTCAGCGGGTTGCGTCCGACCGCAGCACCGACCGCACGCACCGCAGCCGGTTTGCCCAACTGGCTGGCCAGTGCGCCATAGCTGAGCGTGGCGCCTGCGGGAATCTTCAGCAGCGCTTGCCACACCGCCTGCTGGAAGGCGGTGCCGGCGGCGAGGTCCAGCGGCAGTTTGAAGGGACTGCGTGCGTGCTGGAAGTAGGCGCTCAGTTGCCGCGCCGCCTCGACCAGCAGCGGATGCGCTGGCGCCTGGGGCCAGCCCAGGATACGCTCGGCCGGTGGTCGGTGGCGCTGGTCGGTGAACCAGATCCCGGCCAAACCCTGCGGGCTGGCGGCAAGCAGCAGGGGGCCGAGCGGGGAATCGATGGTGGTGTGCACGCAGGCGGCAGCGGTTTTCATGGTGTCATTCCTTGGTGGGTTGGGCGCTGGCGTGCAGACCGGCCCAGGTGCGGATCACGGCGTAGCTTCGCCAGGGCCGCCAGGCGCCGGACAGGCGCTCGGCCTCGCGTTGCGCCGTGACTCCCCGGTGTTGCGGCAGGCCCAGGGCTTTGGTCAGGGCCACGTCGCCCACGGGCCAGGCGTCGGGCCAGCGCAGTGCGCGCATGGCGATGTATTGCGCGGTCCACGGGCCGATGCCGGGCAACGCCACCAGCGCTTGCGTGGCGCGAGCCACGTCGGCATGGGCGCTTAGATCGAGCTGGCCTTCGAGCACGGCACGGGCCAGGCTTTGCAGTGCCTGCTGACGTTGGCGCACGATGCCCAGTTCGCCCAGCACGCTGGCATCGATACGCGCCAAGATCTCGGGCGCCGGGAACAGGCGGTTGAGGGTCGGATCATCTGTGGTGATGGTCTCGCCCAGGCGCTCGCTCAGCCGCGCAGCCAGTGTGCGCGCGGCCGCCACGGTGATTTGCTGACCCAGGATGGCGCGTACCGCGAGTTCAAAACCGTCGAAGGCGCCCGGCACCCGCAGGCCATCGGCGGTCGGGAAGTCCGTGTGCAACACCGCGTTGATGGCTGCCGGATCGGCGTCCAGATCGAACAGGGCGCGCACCCGCCAGATCACGGCTGGCAGCACGGCGTGCAGGCCTTCGCTCACGCTCAGTTGTAGGCGGTGCTGTTCGGGTTCGAACCGTGCCGACAGCCAGCCGGTGTGAACCTGACCAGCGACGGTGAGCCGCACGGTGCGGTGCAGCGCGGTCGCGGAGCCGGTCGTCACCTGTTCCACCCCGGGCAGTTGCCGTTCGGCCAGAAAGCCGAGCAGGGCCGCCGCATCGAAGGGCGGCCGCCAGGTGAGGGTGACCCGGTGGCGGCGTTCGGTGGTGAGGGGGGGTGCGCCCTGGTGGCCGCGCATCTGCGTGGGGCTCATGCCGTAGTGCGATGCAAAGGCGGCGTTGAAGCGGCGCTGACTGGCAAAGCCACTGGACGCAGCGATCTGTGTGACGGGCAAGCGCGTGTCGGTCAGAAGCTGTTTGGCGGTCAGCAGTTTGCGGGTCAGCAAGTATTGCAGGGGCGACACGCCGATCTGCGCTTCAAAGACCCGGCGCAGGTGCCGCTCACTCACGCCCATGTGGGCGGCTAGGCGGGGCAGGGCGGCGCCTTCGGCGGCGTCGCCGCTCCAGCACTGGGGGTCGTCCAACAAGCGGGTGGCCTGTTGGGCCAGGATGGCGCTCGCGTCTTCCGTGGACCAGTGCCTTTGCATCGGTGCAAGCTCGGGACGGCAGCGCAGGCACGGCCTGAACCCGGCCTGCTCGGCCAGCGCTGCGTGGTCGAAAAAGCGGCAATTCTCGCGCCGTGGCGTGCGCACGCGACAGACCGGTCGGCAGTAGATGCCGGTGGAAGTGACACCAACAAAGAACCGGCCGTCGAAGCGCGCGTCGTGCGAGCACAGCGCGCGGTAGCGGGCGTCTTCGTCGGTCGGGTCCAAGCGGTGCATGCGGGTGATGGTACGGTCTGGCGATGGCGGTGTCTGGCCGTTTCCGGACCTGTGGTCACCTGGCTTGCTCCCTACAATCGCTGTCAGTCACATCCACATGGGGAGTCCGTCTTGCAAGTCGCCGCGTCCATCTTCAAAGCCTACGACATCCGGGGCATCGTGCCCAGCACACTCGACGAGGCGGTGGCCGAGGCCCTGGGCCTCGCGTTCGGCACCGCAGCGATGCGCCTGGGCGAGCGCATGGTGGCGGTCGGGCGCGATGGGCGCCTCAGCGGCCCGGTGCTCTCGGCGGCGCTGATCCGCGGGCTGATGGCCGCGGGCGTTGAGGTGATCGACATCGGCCCGGCCACCACGCCCATGCTGTACTTCGCGGCCTGCACCCTGTGCAGCAGCGGTATCCAGGTCACCGGAAGCCACAACCCCAAGGACTACAACGGCTTCAAGATGGTGATGGCCGGCAAGGCCATCTATGGCGAAGAGATTCAGGCACTGCGCCGCACCATCGAGACCGACAGTGGCGTGCGGGCAGCGGGCGGCAGTGTGCGCCAGGTCGATGTGCTCGCGGCCTACACAGACCGCATCGTGGCCGATGTGAAACTGGTCCGTCCCATGAAGCTGGTAATGGACTGCGGCAACGGCATCGCCGGTGCCTCGGCGCCCGCGCTGTTCCGCGCGCTGGGCTGCGAAGTGACCGAACTCTTCAGCGAAGTGGACGGCAACTTCCCCAACCACCATCCGGACCCGAGCAAACCCGAAAACCTGCAAGACCTGATGCGCGCGCTGCGCGAGACCGACGCCGAGCTGGGCCTGGCCTTTGATGGCGATGGCGACCGCCTGGGCATCGTCACCAAAGACGGTCACAACATTTACCCGGACCGGCAAATGATCCTGTTCGCGCAAGACGTGCTCTCGCGCGTGCCGGGCGGCAACATCCTGTTCGACGTCAAGTGTTCCCAGCGCCTGTCCCCGGCCATCGAGGCGGCCGGTGGTGTGCCGGTGATCTACAAAACCGGACATTCGCTGATCAAGGCCCGCATGAAGGAGCTCAACAGCCCGCTGGGCGGCGAGATGAGCGGTCACATCTTCTTCAAGGAACGCTGGTTCGGTTTTGACGACGGCAGCTATGCGGGCGCGCGCCTGCTGGAAATCCTGAGCCGCAGTCCGGACGCCAACGCGGTGCTGGAAGGCCTGCCCACCAGCCACAGCACTCCCGAGCTGAACGTGGCTTGCGCCGAGGGCGAGCCGCACGCGGTGGTGGAGAAGCTGGTAGCCCTGGCCCGCTTTGAGGCGCCCGCCAAGGTGTCCACCATCGACGGCGTGCGCGTCGACTGGCCCGATGG
>JALOSH010000325.1 GCA_025458545.1 Hydrogenophaga sp. | reverse complement strand
GATGGCCTCCACCCCGGCGCTGCGCAGTTGCTGCAGCAGCCGGCTGCCGTAGCGCCCCAGCCCGAACACGATCACCTCGGCCGGCGCCCGGTCGGCGGGCGCCTGTTCGGCCGCCAGCTCGCGGAAGGGTCGCTGCCGCTCGAAGCCCCCCAGCCAGGGCGCCAGGCGCTCGTAGAGCGACTGCGAGTACAGGATCATGTAGGTGGACAGCGTGATCGTGATCACCCCGACCAGGGTGGTCAGGCCCAGCGCTTGTGGTCCCACATGGCCGAGCGTGATGCCCATGGCCATGAACACGATGGAGAACTCGCTGATCTGCGCCACCGTGAGCCCGGCCAGGAAACCGGTGCGCTTGCGGTAGCCCATATAGCCCATGATGGCCATCACGATCAGCGGGTTGCCGATCAGCACGAACAGCGACAGCAATATCGCCGGGCCCACCTCGGCGCCCAGGGTGGAGAAGTCGAGCTTGGCACCGAGGTCGATGAAGAAGAACAGCAGCAGGAAGTCGCGGATGCCGGTCAGGCGTGCGTTCATGGCCTCGCGGTAGGGCGTGGACGCCAGCGAGAAACCGGCCAGGAACGCGCCCGCTTCCTTGCTGAAACCGGCCCACTCGCCCAGGGCCGCCAGCGCCACGCCCCAGGCGATGGCGAACACCAGCAACAGCTCCTGCGAGCGCGCCATCGACGCCACCACCACCGGCAGTACCCAGCGCATCAGCACGAACATCGCCACCGCCGCCAGCGCCAGGCGCCACGACAGCGAGAGCGCCACGTCCAGCAGCGTGGCCTCGCTGCCGTCGGCAGCACCGGTGCCGCGCAGGGCGCTCATGGTCATCATGGCGACCACCACCGCGAGGTCCTGCACGATGAGGAAACCCACCGCGATGCGCCCGTGCAGGCTGTCGAGTTCGCGCTTGTCCGACAGCAGCTTGACGATGATGATGGTGCGATCACGATGGTGAACGTCAGTTGGCCCAGCCCCGTGGCCAGTGCCACCGGGCCGATGTGGCGGATGTGGTTCAGGTCCAGCTTCAGGCCCACCGCGAAAAGCAGCACCGCCACGCCCACCTGCGCCAACAAATCGATCTGGTCTTGTGCCGTGACCAGTCCCAGCACCGCCGGGCCCACCACCACGCCCACGAAGATGTAGGCGATCAGCACCGGCTGGCGCAGCCGGACGAAAACGGCGCCGATCAGGGCACAGATCAACAGCAGGGTGGCGAACTCGGTGAAGGTGTCGTGCATCCAGAGGTGTCCATGTGCAGGTGGGCATCGGCGCCGCGGTGAAGCGCAGTTCGGGGCACTGAAGCGGCCTCGGCGACCGTCTCAAAATCATTATCCCCAGCGATTCGGCCTGCGCTGGCCCTGCCGGACGAAGTCTTGATCGAGGTCAAGGCCCGGCCCTGCTGTCGATCGCGTGACAGCTCTTTTGATTTATGCAGAGCAAATGCTTGCTAAAAATAATGCTCCCTGCTAAGGTGACCCGTCATGAGCGTGCACACCCCTTCAGTCCCGACCGACACCGCCCCCCGGCGAGGGCGTGGTCGTCCGCGCAAGACGGCCGACGAGCGCGACGACGGCAACCGCCGCCAAGACCTGCTGCGCGCTGCTGCGCGCCTGTTCCGCAGCCAGGGATTTGCGGCCACCAGCACGCGCGACATCGCCACCGCCGCCGGCATGCGCTCGGGCTCGCCCTTCTACCACTTCGACAACAAGGAAGCCCTGCTCGCTGCGGTGATGCAGGAGGGCATGCAGAGCGCGAACGCGCGACAGGCCGATGCCATGGCGCGCGCCACCGCGCCGATGAAGCGGGGTCAGACCCTGACGGCGCGCGAAGCCCTGCGGGTGCTGGTGCGCAACCACTTCGACGTGCTGCTCGGACCCGACAGCGACTTCATCCCGGTGATGCTTTACGAGTGGCGCTCGCTGTCGGAAGCCGAGCGCATCGAGGTCAAGCGGCTGAAAGACGGCTACGAAGCCGTGTGGGTGCCGGTGCTGCAGGCCTTGCGCGCCAGCGGCGAGCTGCGGGGCGACCCGGCGCTCTCGCGCCTGATGATTTTTGGCGCGCTCAACTGGTCGGTGCAGTGGTACGACCCGCGCCGCAAGACCACACTGGACGACCTGACCGAGGCCGCGCTGCAACTGTTTCTCAGGGAGTTGGCATGAGCGATCGGTACCACTCGGCGTTTCGTCCTGGCCTGCTGGCCGGGCAGGTGATCGTGGTCACCGGTGGCGGCTCCGGCATTGGCCGCTGCACCGCGCACGAACTCGCCAGCCTGGGCGCGCGCGTGGTGCTGGTGGGCCGCAATGTCGAGAAGCTGCAGGCCACAGCGGCCGAGATCGTGGCCGACGGCGGTCTGGCCAGCTTCCACGCCTGCGACATCCGCGACGAAGAGGCGGTGAAGTCCATGGTGCGCGAGATCGTGACCGCGCAAGGTCGCATCCACGGGCTGGTCAACAACGCGGGCGGCCAGTACATCACGCCGCTGGAAAAAATCAGCGCCAAAGGTTGGCAGGCGGTGATCGACACCAACTTGACTGGCGGCTTCCTGGTGGCGCGCGAGTGCTACCTGCAGAGCATGGCGGCGCACGGCGGCTCGGTGGTCAACATCGTGGCCGACATGTGGGGCTCCATGCCCGGCATGGGCCACAGCGGCGCAGCGCGCGCGGGCATGGTCAGCTTCACCGAGACGGCGGCGCTGGAGTGGGCCCAGAGCGGTGTGCGCGTGAACGCGGTGGCGCCGGGTTACATCGCCTCCAGCGGCATGGACCATTACCCGCCCGAGGCCGGGCCGATGTTGCGCGAGATGCGCGACACCGTGCCTTTGGGCCGCTTTGGCAACGAAGCCGAGACCTCGGCCGCCATCGTGTTTCTGCTCTCGCCCGCGGCCAGCTTCATCAGCGGTGCCGTGCTGCGGGTGGACGGCGCGCGACCCCAGGTGCGCATGGGCTGGGGCGAGGTGGCCGCGCCCGATGCCGTGCAGCAGCGCGATGCGGTGAAGCCGTTCGACGGTTTTCACCGGTATGTGACGCCCAAGGTGTTCCAGTCATGAGCTTCCAGAGCGCCTTCAACCCGCACAGCGAACAGGCCGCGCAGCGCCGCATGCTGGCGCGCATCGTTCAACTGCGAGCGCTGGAAGACCGTGCCGCACAAGCCTCGGCCCAATCGAAACCGGTGTTCGACAAACGCGGCCAGCTGCTACCGCGTGAGCGCATCGGCCTGCTGCTGGACCCGGGCGCGCCCTGGCTGCCGCTGTGTTCGCTGGCGGGTTTTCTGCAAGACACAAAAGACCCCGAGCGGTCGGTGCCCGGCGGCGGCATGCTGGCGGGTATCGGTTTCATCAGCGGCGTGCGCTGCATGGGGCATGCTGGCGGGTATCGGTTTCATCAGCGGCGTGCGCTGCATGGTGGTGGCCAGCGACTCGGGCATCGAGGCCGGCGCGATCCAGGCGCGCGGGCTGGAAAAGATCCTGCGCGTGCAGGAGATCGCGCTGGAAAGCCGGCTGCCCTTCGTGCACCTGGTCGAGAGCGCCGGCGCCAACCTGATGAAGTACCAGGTGGAAGGTTTTGTGCTCGGCGGTGGTCTGTTCCGCAACCTTGCGCGCCTCTCGGCCGCGGGCCTGCCGGTGATCACGGTGCAACACGGTTCGGGCACCGCGGGCGGCGCCTACATGCCGGGCCTGTCTGACGTGGTGATCATGGTGCGCGGGCGCTCGCGTGCTTTTCTGGCCGGGCCGCCGCTGCTCAAAGCCGCCACCGGCGAGGTGGCGACCGAAGAAGAACTGGGCGGCGCCGAAATGCACACCGGTGTGTCGGGCCTGGGCGAGTACCTGGCCGAAGACGACCGCGAGGCCCTGGGCATCGCGCGGCGGGTGGTGGACCAGACCGGCTGGCAGACCACACCCTCCACACCCGCTGAACCTCCACGCTTCGACGTCGACGATCTGCTGGCCCTCATGCCGCCGCACCACCGCGAACCGGTGGACATGCGCGAAGTGATGCTGCGCATCACCGATGCATCGGACCTCCTCGAATTCAAACCACTGTACGGTGCGGCCACGGTCTGCGTGCAGGCGCGCATCGGTGGTCACGCGGTCGGGATCATCAGCAACAACGGCCCGATCGACGTGGCCGGCGCCAACAAGGCGACCCACTTTATCCAGTGGATGTGTCAGCTCGGCCACCCCATCGTTTACCTGCAGAACACCACCGGCTACATGGTGGGCAAGGACAGCGAGCAGGCCGGCATGATCAAGCACGGCAGCAAGATGATCCAGGCGGTGACGAATGCGACGGTGCCGCAAATCACCCTACAGTGCGGCGCCTCGTTCGGCGCCGGCAACTACGGCATGTGCGGCCGTGGCTATGCGCCGCGCTTCCTCTTCACCTGGCCCAACGCGCGCACGGCGGTCATGGGCGGCGAGCAGGCCGCGAAAACCATGCAGATCGTGGCCGAGGCCGGCATGACGCGCAAAGGCATGGCCACCGACACGCCCGAGGTGCAGGCGCAGATGAAGGCGCAGTTCGACGCCATCGTGCAGAAGTTCGAGTCGCAGGCCGATGCGTTCACCACCAGCGGGCTGGTGCTGGACGACGGCGTGATCGACCCGCGCGACACGCGCGCGGTGCTGTCGTTCTGCCTGGACACCATCGCCGAAGCGGCACAACGCCAACCGCGCCGCATGCAGTTCGGCGTGGCGCGCATGTGAGGCAGCGTTCGTGGCCACCACCCTCCAGTACCTGATCCCGCCCGAGGCGCCGCGCCTGCTGGGGGAGCAACTGGCCAGCGCCGGTCTGGGCCTGCGGCCCGCCCGATTTGCCCAACAGGCGGGGTCCGACTTCGACCAACTCGGTCTGATGGACCGGGGGCGTCGACTGGCCGACGTGCTGGCACGCTGCCTGCCCACGGAATTCCCCGAGGCAGCGGCCTTGCTGACGGCGTCCATGGGTCAGCCGCTCGGACTGGATGCCCACGGTGAACCCGTGGCCAGCGGCGATGTGCCCAGCGGCTTCTTCTATTTGCCCCACAGCTTCTACATCGCCGAGCACGGGCTGCACCATCTGGACGAAGCCCTGCGCGCGCAGCATGCCCTGACGCAACGCTTCACCGCCGAGCTCAGCCTGCGGCCCTTTCTGCTGACACACACCCAGGACACCTTGGCCGCGCTCGCTGTCTGGGCAGAAGATCCCAACGCCCATGTGCGCCGCGCGGCCAGTGAGGCCACACGCCCGCGCCTGCCATGGGCGGCGCGCCTGCCGGCTTTCATCCGCGACCCGTCCCCGGTGCTGCCGCTGCTCACCCGCCTGCGCGATGACCCGTCGTCCTACGTGCGCCGCTCGGTGGCGAACCACCTCAACGACATCGGCAAGGACCACCCCGAGCGCCTGAACGCATTGGCCGCCGAATGGCTGGGCGAAGCGCCGGTGCCCGTGTCGCGCCAGGCCCTGCTGCGCCATGCCTTGCGCACCGCCATCAAGCGCGGTGACACCCAGGCGCTGGCCCTGTTCGGCCATGGGCAGCGCAGCGCGCTGGTGGTGCAAACCACCGGCCTGCATCCGGCGGCGGTCCGCATCGGTGAGCGCGTCACGCTGCGTTGCGCCCTGCACAACCCCACCCACCAGCCCGCCACCGCGCTGGTCGACTGGCGGGTGCACTACGTCAAGGCCAATGGATCGCAGAGTCCCAAAGTGTTCAAGGGCCGCACGGTCAGCATCGAGCCCGGCGCCACGGTGCTGCTGGAAAAGACGCTGTCGCTGCGGCAGATGACCACACGCGTTCACCACCCCGGTCGCCACGGGGTGGAAATCACCCTGAATGGCCACAGCCAGCCCGTGGGTCATTTTGACCTGCTGGCCTGAGCAACGGGTCGTTCCAACACCACCGACAGGAGACCGACGTGCAATTCACCCACGAACACCGCGAAATCCAGAAAACCCTCAAGCGCTTTATCGACGAGCAGATCAACCCGCATGTGGACGAATGGGAGGCGGCCGAGATCTTCCCGGCGCACGAGGTCTTCAAACAGATGGGCAAGCTCGGCCTGCTGGGCCTGACCAAACCCGAGGCCTATGGCGGCATGGGGCTGGACTATTCCTACAGCGTGGCCATGGCCGAGGCGCTGGGCCACATCCACTGCGGTGGTGTGCCGATGGCGATTGGTGTGCAGACCGACATGTGCACGCCCGCGCTGGCGCGCTTCGGCAGCGATGAGTTGCGAGCGCAGTTCCTCGCGCCTGCGATCTCGGGTGACGCGGTGGGCTGCATCGGCGTGAGCGAACCGGGCGCGGGCAGCGATGTGTCGGCCATCAAGACCATGGCCCGCAAGGACGGCGACGACTACGTGATCAGCGGCCAAAAGATGTGGATCACCAACAGCCTGCAGGCCGACTGGATGTGCATGCTGGTCAACACCAGCGAAGGTCCGGCGCACAAGAACAAGAGCCTGGTGATGGTGCCACTGCGCGAGAACGGCAAGACGGTCAAAGGCTTCGAGGTCGGCCAGAAGATCAAGAAGATCGGCATGAACAGCAGCGACACCGGCCTGCTCTTTTTCGACGAGGTGCGGGTGCCGCAGCGCTACCGCATCGGCGCCGAAGGTGCCGGCTTCATCTACCAGATGCAGCAGTTCCAGGAAGAGCGCCTGTGGGCCGCAGCGAGTTGCCTG
>JALOSH010000324.1 GCA_025458545.1 Hydrogenophaga sp. | reverse complement strand
GAGGGTGAAATCAACTTCTACGGCCAAAACGTGCTCGACCCCAAGCAGGACTTGAACCTGCTGCGCGCGCGCATCGGCATGGTGTTCCAGAAGCCGACGCCGTTTCCCATGACCATTTACGACAACATCGCGTTTGGCGTGAAGCTGTACGAAAACCTCGGCAAGAGCGACATGGACGACCGCGTGGAGTGGGCACTTTCCAAGGCCGCGCTGTGGAACGAGGTGAAAGACAAACTGGGCCAGAACGGCATGAGCCTGTCGGGCGGTCAGCAGCAGCGCCTGTGCATCGCGCGCAGCGTGGCGGTGAAGCCGTCGGTGCTGTTGCTGGACGAGCCCACATCGGCGCTGGACCCGATCTCCACTGGCAAGGTGGAAGAGCTGGTGCACGAACTCAAGCAGGATTACACGATCGCCATCGTGACCCACAACATGCAACAGGCCGCGCGGTGCAGCGACTTCACCGCCTACATGTACCTCGGTGAGCTGATCGAGTTCGGTGCGACCGAGCAGATTTTCTTCAAGCCCACCAAGACCGAAACCGAAGACTACATCACCGGCCGCTTTGGCTGATCAGGGAGACCAACATGGGTGACAAACATCTTTCCAGCCAGTTCGATGCCGAGCTGAATTCCATTTCCACCCACGTGCTGGAAATGGGCGGTCTGGTTGAATCGCAGCTCCACCAGGCGGTCTACGCGCTGGTCAACATGAGCCTGGAGACCGCCGAGCAGGTGATCGAGACCGAGCACCGCATCAACCAGATGGAAGTGGACATCGATCACGCGATCATCTCCACCATCGGTCGGCGCCAGCCCACCGCGCGCGACCTGCGTTTCCTGATGGCGATTTCGCGCACCACCCAGAACCTGGAGCGCGCTGGCGACGAGATCGCCCGCATCGCGCGCATGGTGAAGTCCATCATCGAAGGCGGCTCGCCCCGTTCCTTGCCGGTGTCCGAGCTGCGCCTGGCGTCCGATCTGGCCGCTGGACTCTTGCGCAAGACGCTGGACTCCTTCGCCCGCCTCGACACCGCGATGGCGCTGACCATCATGAAGGAAGACAACGCCATCGACCTCGAGTACGACGGGTTCCTGCGCAAGCTGATCACCTACATGATGGAAGACCCGCGCACGATCTCGCCGAGCCTGAACCTGCTGTTCCTGGCCAAGTCGCTGGAGCGGGTGGGCGATCATGCCAAGAACATCGCCGAGCAGATCATCTTCGTTGTCAAGGGCGAAGATGTGCGGCATTTCCCGATGGACAAAGTCGAGTCGGTGGTCGGATGAGAGCCGGAACACCTTCCGCGCCGCTGCGCTCTTGCGCGCTTGGCGGTGCTGGCCAGGGGTTGGCATCGTGAGAAAACTGCCCCGTGTGCTGGTGGTCGAAGACGAGCCGGCGATTGCCGAGCTGATCGCCGTCAACCTGCGCCACAACGGTTTTGCGCCCACGGTGGTGTTCGATGGCCAGGCCGCGCAGCGTGAGGTGGACGCGGTGCTGCCCGACGTGATCCTGCTGGACTGGATGTTGCCAGGTGAAAGCGGCGCCGCACTGGCGCGGCAGTGGCGCAAGCAGGAACGAACCAAGACCGTGCCCATCCTGATGCTCACCGCCCGCAGCGACGAGAGCGACAAGGTGCAGGGTCTGGACGCTGGTGCCGACGACTACATCACCAAGCCGTTTTCGACTCAGGAGCTGCTGGCGCGTATCCGTGCGGTGCTGCGCCGCCGCGCGCCCGAGATCGTCAACGATTCGGTGCAGGTGGGCGATCTGGCGCTGGACGCTGGCACCTACCGCATCACCTTCCGGGGGCAGGAGCTCAAGGTCGGACCGACCGAATTCAAGCTGTTGCACTATCTGATGAAGCACGCGGAACGGGTGCACACGCGTGGTACGCTGCTCGACAAGATTTGGGGAGACCATGTCTTCATCGAGGAGCGGACCGTGGATGTGCATGTCAAGCGTTTGAGGGAATCACTGGGTGAAGCGGCCAGCATGGTGGAAACCGTGCGCGGCGCCGGCTATCGCCTCACCACACAGAGCAGCACGGGTCGATCTGCCCAAGGCACACAGCCAGCCCATACATGATCGGTCGGGTGTTGGGTCTGATGTTCCTGGTGCTGCTGGGAACGCTGTGGGGTTGGAGCCGTTCGTCTGTGCCCTGGGCTGTGTTGGGCGCGCTGCTCGGTGCGCTCGTCTGGGGCATCCGTGACAGCATCAACGCCGGGCGGCTGCTGCGCTGGCTCAACCAGGGCGATGTGACCAGCTCGCCCAGATTGCACGGTGTCTGGGACGAATTGCTTGACCGCAACCGCAAGATCTTCAAGAAGCTGGAAAAGAAGGCCCAGGGCAGTGATGCCCGGCTCGAAGATTTTCTCTCGGCCATCCAGGCCTCGCCCAACGGCGTCGTGCTGCTGGACGCCCAAGGCGTGATCGAATGGTCCAACCTGACGGCCGCCGGTCACCTGGGTTTTGATGCGCAGCGCGACCTGGGGCAGTCGGTGCGCAACATGGTGCGTGCACCTGCGTTTGTGGCTTACCTGGCGGGCGGTGATTTCAGCCACGAGATCCAGATCGACGGCCCGGGTCCGAGGCCTTCGCAACCGAACCGGATCTCGCTGCAGATCCACCCCTACGGCAAGGAGCGCAAGCTGATGATCTCGCGCGACGTGACCGCATTGCAGCTGGCGGAAACCATGCGCCGCGATTTTGTGGCCAACGTTTCGCACGAAATTCGCACCCCGCTCACGGTTCTGAGTGGCTTTGTGGAAACCATGCAGAGCATCCCGCTGGAAGAGAGCGACCGCACGCGCTACCTGGGCCTGATGAGCCAGCAGGCGCAGCGCATGCAGACCTTGGTGAGCGATCTGCTGACGCTCTCCAGGCTGGAGGGCAGCCCCGCGCCCGGTACGGGCGACTGGAACGATGCATCGGCACTGCTGGAGCAGGTGGTGCAGGAGGCGCGGGGCCTGTCGCAGACCATCGCCCGGCCAGCGCATGTGATCGAGCAGCTTCCGGGACCTGATCTCGATGTCTCGGGCGTGTCCGGCGAACTCCAGAGCGCGATGTCCAACCTGCTGAGCAACGCGGTTCGTTACACACCGGGTGGCGGCACGATCCGTGTGGGCTGGCGCCTGCGCGCGGACGGCGGTGCGGATTTTGTGGTCACCGACTCCGGTCCCGGCATCGCAGCGGAACACCTGCCGCGCCTCACCGAGCGCTTCTACCGGGTGGACCGCAGCCGGTCGCGCGAGACCGGTGGAACCGGCCTGGGGCTGGCCATCGTGAAACACGTGGCCCAGCGCCATGGTGGGCA
>JALOSH010000323.1 GCA_025458545.1 Hydrogenophaga sp. | reverse complement strand
CAGCCCCTTTCGCCGCCGAGGCGGGAGCACTGGATCAATGGCCGTGCGGGCAAGTGGATGCTTCCAGGTGAGCGTTTCAGGGGTAGCATGGTGCCAATTTTGTTCGCCGATGCGCAGGACGCCAGCCCATGACCGACACCTCCACCACCTTGACCTTCGACGGCCGCGCCGTCATCAACGGCGAGCGCGTGGCCGCGCGCGACGGCCAGACCTTCGACTGCATTTCCCCGGTGGATGGCCGCTTGCTCACGCAGGTGGCGCGCGGTGGTCAGGCCGATATCGACGCGGCGGTGGCCGCCGCCCGCGCCGCGTTTGAAGACCGGCGCTGGAGCGGCATGGCACCGGCACAGCGCAAGCGGGTGATGATCAAGTTCGCCGACCAGTTGCTGGCGCACGCCGACGAGCTGGCGCTGACCGAAACGCTGGACATGGGCAAGCCGGTGAAATACGCGCGCTCGGTCGACGTGAACAGCGCGGCCAACTGCATCCGCTGGTACGGCGAGGCGGTGGACAAGGTGTACGACGAGATCGCGCCCACGCCCAGCAACTCGCTGGCGCTGATCACGCGCGAGCCGGTGGGAGTGGTGGGCATCATCGTGCCCTGGAACTACCCCATGATCATGGCGGCCTGGAAGATCGCGCCCGCGCTGGCCGCGGGCAACTCGGTGGTGCTGAAGCCTTCTGAGAAGAGCCCGCTCACCGCCCTGCGACTGGCCGAGCTGGCGCTGGCCGCCGGCATTCCGCCGGGCGTGTTCAACGTGGTGCCGGGCTTCGGTACCGAAGCCGGCTCGCCGCTGGCGCTGCACATGGACGTGGACTGCATCGCGTTCACCGGCAGCACCCGCGTGGGCAAGCAGATCCATGTGATGGCCGGGCAGAGCAACCTGAAACGCGCTTGGACCGAACTCGGCGGCAAGTCGCCCAACATCGTGTTCGCCGATTGCCCCGATCTGGACCGCGCGGTCGAGGCCGCCGTCGGCAGCATCTTCTTCAACCAGGGGGAGAGCTGCAACGCGCCCTCGCGCCTGTTCGTCGAGGCCTCGATCAAGGACGCGTTTCTGGAGAAAGCCTTGAAGCTGGTGCCGCAGTACCAGCCGGGCAACCCGCTGGACAAGGCCACGGTGATGGGCGCCATCGTCGACCAGGTGCAGCTCGACAACGTGATGCGCTACATCGGCCTCGGCCAGAGCGAAGGAGCGAAGCTGGTCGCCGGGGGCTCGCTCGCGTCGCCGGTGGCGGGCGGGTGTTATGTGCAGCCGACCATCTTCGACGGCGTGACGCCGCAAATGACGATCGCGCGCGAAGAGATTTTTGGCCCGGTGCTCGCGGTGCAGAGCTTCACCGACGCAGCCGACGTGGTGCGCGCCGCGAACAACAGCGTCTACGGCCTGCAGGCCGGCGTGTGGACGCGCGACATCAACAAAGCCCACGGCGTGGCCCGCGCGCTGCGCGCGGGCACGGTGCACGTGAACCAGTACGACGAAGACGACATCACCGTGCCGTTCGGTGGCTTCAAGCAGAGCGGCGTGGGCCGCGACAAGTCGCTGCACGCGTTTGACAAGTACACGGAAACCAAGACGACGTGGATAAGAATCGATTCCCCGCTGTAAGCGGGGAATCGCCCCCCGCGCCGCTTCGCGTCACCCCCCGGAGGGCGGCGGCACTGGCGGCCGGGCAAAGCCCGTTCCGCGGTGCCCTTGGCAAAGACAGCTCGCGCCGCCTTGTTTGCATTTGAAGGAGACCCCCATGAACGCACCGCAGAAACCTGAAAACCTGACCGCACCCCACACCAACGCCGCCTGGCACCAGCGCCGGCTTGACGCCACGCCACGCGGCGTGGGGGTGATGGGGGACTTCTTCATCGACCGAGCCAAGAACGCCGAGTTCTGGGACATCGAGGGGCGGCGTTTCATCGACTTTGCCGGCGGCATCGCGGTGCTGAACACCGGCCATGTGCACCCCAAGGTGCAGGCGGCGATTGCGGCGCAGTTGCAGCGCTTCACCCACTCGTGTTACCAGGTGGTGCCGTACGCCGAATACGTGGCGCTGGCCGAGCGCATCAACGCCATCGTGCCGATTGAAGGCAAGGCCAAGACGGCGTTTTTCTCGACCGGCGCCGAGGCGATTGAGAACGCGGTGAAGATCGCGCGCAGCAGCACCGGTCGCAGCGGTGTGATCGCGTTCGGCGCCGCTTTCCACGGCCGCAGCCTGTTTGCGGTGGCGCTGACCGGCAAGGTCCAGCCGTACAAAACCGGCTTTGGCCCGTTCCCGCCCGAGATCTACCACGTGCCGTTCCCCTGCCATTGCGCGTCGCTCGACGACACCAAGAAGGCGATGGAGCAGCTCTTCAAGTGCGACATCGAGCCCAGCCGCGTGGCGGCCATCGTCTTCGAGCCGGTGCAGGGCGAGGGCGGTTTCAACCCGATCCAGAAAGAAGCCGTGGTCTGGCTGCGCCAGCTGTGCGACCAGCACGGCATTCTGCTGATCGCCGACGAGGTGCAGACCGGTTTTGCGCGCACCGGCAAGATGTTTGCGATGGAGCACTACGGGGTGAAACCCGACCTGATCACCATGGCGAAAAGCATGGCCGGTGGCACCACGCTCTCAGCCGTGTCGGGCCGGCAGGCGGTGATGGACGGCCCCGCGCCCGGCGGCCTGGGCGGCACCTACGCCGGCAACCCGCTGGCGATTGCGGCGTCGCACGCGGTGCTGGATGTGATGGCTGAAGAAAAACTGCCCGAGCGCGCGCAGGTGTTGGGCGAGCGCTTGCTCAAACACCTGAACGCCGCCAAGACCCAGTACCCGCGCATGGGCGACGTGCGCGGCCTGGGCGCGATGGTGGCCAACGAGTTCGTGAACGCGGCCGGCGAGCCCGACGCCGACCTGACCAAGAAGGTGCAGGCCGCCGCCCTGAAGCGGGGCTTGTTGCTGCTGACCTGCGGCGTCTACGGCAACGTGATCCGCTACCTGTTCCCGCTGACGATCGAAGACAGCGTGTTCGCCGAAGGGCTCGCGGTGCTGGACGCGGCGATGGCCGAGGCCATGGCCTGATTCACCCCCTGACCCGGCCGGGCCATGCCCGGCTTTTTTGCGCCCGGAGCCCGCATGAACCCACCCCGTCTGGACGAACGCATCAACAGCCTGCGCGAGCAGGGCATTCACTCGGTGATGACCACCTTCACCGACCTGCACGGTGTGCCCAAAGGCAAGCTGGTGCCGCTGGAAGCGCTGCCCGACGCGGTGGCCGCCGCTGGAAGCGCTGCCCGACGCGGTGGCCACCGGCGCCGGGTTCGCCGGCCCGAGCATCTGGGGCACCGGCCTGCCGCGCATGGGCGCGCGCAGCGAATACATGGCGCGCGTGGTGCCCGAGAGCCTCCGGGTGCTGCCCTTCATGCCCGGCGTGGCGCACGCGGTGTGCGACGGTTTTGCGGGCGGTGAACCGTTGGACACTTGCTCGCGCCAGGTCTTGAAGCACCAGCTGGACCGCCTGCGCGAACGGGGCTGGACCTTCCACGTCGGCATCGAGCCCGAGTTCTTTCTGTTGAAGCAGGACGCGCAAGGCCGCTGGGGCGTGGCCGATG
>JALOSH010000322.1 GCA_025458545.1 Hydrogenophaga sp. | reverse complement strand
GGACCTTCGTAACGGATCACCACCACGTCGCCCGCCACGATCTGGTTGCCCAGGATCGCATCGACCGCAGCGTCCTGCGACTCGAACACCCGCGCGGGGCCACGGAACACCCGCAGTGTGGAGGTGGGCACGCTGGTGGTGTAGCGCAGCTTCTCCACCTCGAACATGCTCTCGTCCACACCGGCGGTCTTCACCACGCAGCCGTCGACCGCGATGTTGCCGCGCAGCACGGCCAGGCCGCCCTCTTTGGAATACGCATGCTCGATGGAACGGATGCAACCGGTGGCCCGGTCCAGATCCAGGCTGGGCCACCGCGTGGCCTGGCTGAACGCCACCTGCGTGGGGATGCCCGCCGGGCCGGCCTGGTAAAAGGTCTTCACCGCTTCGGACGGGTTGCGCGCAATGTCCCACTGGTCCAGCGCGTCCTTCATGGTCTTGGCGTGCACGGTGGGCACATCGGTGTGCAGTCGGCCCGCACGGTCCAGCTCGCCCAGGATGGCCATGATGCCGCCTGCGCGGTGCACGTCTTCGATGTGAAACTTGTCGGTGTTGGGCGCCACTTTGCACAACTGCGGCACCACACGCGAAAGCCGGTCGATGTCGGCCATGGTGAAGTCGATCTCCGCCTCCTGGGCGATCGCCAGCAGGTGCAAGATGGTGTTGGTCGAACCGCCCATCGCAATGTCCAGCGTGATCGCGTTCTCGAAGGCCTTGAAGCCCATGGAGCGCGGCAACACCGACTCGTCTTCCTGTTCGTAGTAACGCTGGCAGAGTTCCACGGCCAGACGGCCTGCGCGCTTGAAGAGCTGCTCGCGGTCGGCGTGGGTGGCCAGTACCGTTCCATTGCCGGGAAGCGCCAGGCCCAGCGCTTCGGCCAGACAGTTCATGGAGTTGGCGGTGAACATGCCCGAACAGGAGCCGCAGGTCGGGCAGGCCGATCGCTCCACCTCGGCCAGATCGGCCTCACTCACTTTGTCGTCGGCTGCCATCACCATGGCATCGACCAGATCGAGCTTCTTGAACTGGATGGTTTGTGTGCCCGTGACCGCCAGTTTGACCTTACCGGCCTCCATGGGCCCGCCCGACACGAACACCACCGGGATGTTCAAGCGCATCGCGGCCATGAGCATGCCGGGGGTGATCTTGTCGCAGTTGGAAATGCACACCAGCGCGTCGGCACAATGCGCGTTCACCATGTACTCGACCGAATCCGCGATCACCTCGCGACTGGGCAGGGAGTACAACATGCCGTCGTGCCCCATGGCGATGCCGTCGTCCACGGCGATGGTGTTGAACTCTTTGGCCACGCCGCCGGCAGCTTCGATCTCGCGCGCCACCAACTGGCCGAGGTCTTTCAGGTGCACATGGCCCGGCACAAACTGGGTGAAGGAATTGGAGACGGCGATGATGGGCTTGCTGAAGTCGCCGTCTTTCATGCCAGTGGCACGCCACAGGGCGCGGGCACCGGCCATGTTGCGGCCGGCGGTGGTGGTCTTGGAACGGTAGGCGGGCATAGGAGTGGTGATCGGGTTCGGGTGTTGGCGGAAAGTCGCGGCCATTATCGAGCAGGTCCGGCGGTCTCAAGTCATCGGCGCAGGCGCCGCTCCCTCGGTAAAACCCTGGACACCCATGCCGCGAAACGAATCAACGGCGCTTGGGTTTGATGCCCAGAGCTTGGCGCTGCTTGTCAATCCGCTCCTGCTTTTTCTGGTCCATCTTCTCCATCTCCTTGCGCTTGGTGTAGCCGGTGGCATCGGCCCAGGCCCACCAGGCCACGGCCAGCGCAAAGGGTGACAGCACCCACCACCAGGACCAGGTCGCGACAAAACCGATCTCCAGGTACTTCAGGAGCAACAGGCCCACGCCCGCGATGAGGAAATACATCACACCCTCCGGTAAAGGGCTCATGAAGCCCGCAAATAACTGTAACTGTCCGTATCACGCGCTGGCGTCTGGGTAAAATTCGCTCCGCTAGCTTTTCCACTTCACCCACGAGGAAACAACCATGAAACGCGCTCTTCTCATTATGGCCGCAGTGGCCTCCGTGTCTGCCCCCGCCCTGGCCGACGAAGCTCTGGCCAAGAGCAAGAACTGCATGGCGTGCCACGCGACCGACAAGAAGCTGGTGGGCCCCTCGTACAAGGATGTGGCCAAGAAATACGCCGGCAATGCCAAGGCGGTCGAGATGCTGGCCACCAAGATCGTCAAGGGTGGCTCCGGCGTGTGGGGCGCGATCCCCATGCCCGCCAACCCTCAGGTGAGCGCGGCCGAAGCGACGAAGCTGGCGACCTGGGTGATGAGCCAGAAGTAAGTCCTGCCAAGCCCATGAAAAATGCCCGCTGGCTCAGCGGGCATTTTTTTGCCGGGGCGCCAAGGCGCCGTGCTCAGACTTCAATTGTTTTCAGACAATTGATCCAGGATCGCTGGGTTCTCCAGCGTCGAGGTGTCCTGGGTGATGGCCTCGCCCTTGGCGATGGAGCGCAGCAGGCGGCGCATGATCTTGCCCGAGCGGGTCTTGGGCAGGTTGTCACCGAAGCGGATGTCCTTGGGCTTGGCGATCGGGCCGATCTCCTTGCCCACCCAGTCGCGCAGCTCTTTGGCAATCGCCTTGGCTTCGTCGCCGGTGGGGCGCGAACGCTTGAGCACCACGAAGGCCACGATGGCTTCGCCGGTCAGGTCGTCTGGACGGCCCACCACGGCGGCTTCGGCCACCAGGTCGCTCTTGCCCACCAGGGCCGATTCGATCTCCATCGTGCCCATGCGGTGGCCCGACACGTTCAGCACGTCGTCGATGCGGCCGGTGATGCGGAAGTAGCCTCGGTCGGCGCTGCGCACCGCGCCGTCGCCGGCCAGGTAGTAGCCCTTGAGCTCTTCGGGGAAGTAGCTCTTCTTGAAACGCTCCGGGTCGCCCCAGATGGTGCGGATCATCGACGGCCAGGGCTTCTTGACCACCAGGATGCCGCCTGCGCCGTTGGGCACATCGGTCCCGGTCTCATCAACGATGGCGGTGGTGATGCCCGGCAGCGGCAGCGTGCAGGAACCCGGCACCAGCGGCGTGGCGCCCGGCAGCGGGGTGATCATGTGGCCGCCGGTCTCGGTCTGCCAGAAGGTGTCCACGATCGGGCAGCGCTCGCCTCCGACGTGCTTGTAATACCACATCCAGGCTTCGGGGTTGATGGGCTCACCCACCGAACCCAGGATGCGCAGGCTGCTCAGATCGGAGCGGGCCGGGTGCACCTTCTCGTTGCCTTCAGCGGCCTTGATCAGCGAACGGATGGCCGTGGGCGCGGTGTAGAAGATGGTGCACTTGTGCTTT
>JALOSH010000321.1 GCA_025458545.1 Hydrogenophaga sp. | reverse complement strand
GTGCCTTGCGAGGTCTGCCACGGCGCGCGTTTCAACCCCGAAACCCTGGCCGTGACCTGGAAGGGCAAAAGCATCGGCGACGTGCTGCAGATGGAGGTGGACGAGGCGGTGGACTTCTTTGCCAGCATGCCCAGCATCGGCCACCCGCTGCAACTGCTGAAAGACGTAGGTCTGGGCTACCTCACGCTGGGCCAGCCCAGCCCCACGCTGAGCGGTGGCGAGGCCCAGCGCATCAAGCTGGTGACCGAGCTCAGCAAGGTGCGCGACGACGTCACCCGTCGCGGCCAGAAGGCGCCGCACACGCTGTATGTGCTCGACGAGCCCACGGTGGGCCTGCACATGGCCGACGTGGAAAAACTCATCCGCGTGCTGCACCGCCTGGTGGACGGCGGCCACAGCGTGGTGGTGATCGAACACGACCTGGACGTGATGGCCGAAGCCGACTGGATCATCGACCTGGGGCCCGAAGGCGGTTCGGGCGGTGGGCGGATCGTGGCGGCGACCACGCCGGAAGAGGTGGTGCGCCTGGGCACGCACACCGGCAAGGTGTTGGGGCCTGTGCTGGCGCGGGGCTGACAGCAGAACCGTGTCCGGGTGGGCCTGGGTTTTCCCAGGCCCACGACGGGGAGACCTGCGGGGCAGGCACAATCACGGCCATGTTTGACCGCCTGCGCCGATGGATGCCCACCAAAGACAGTGTTGCCAACAACCGTTGGTTGCGCTGGATGGGGCCGTCGCTGTTGCACCCGAGGCTGTGGCATCTGTCGCGCCGCGGCGTGGCGCTGGGAGCGGCCATCGGCGTGTTTTTTGCGTTCATCACGCCGATTGCGCAGATCCCCTTGTCGGCCGGTTTCTGCATGCTGCTGCGCGCCAACGTGCCGGTGGCGGTAGCGAGCACTCTGGTCAACTCGCCGCCCACGTTTGCGCCGGTCTACTACGGCGCCTGGAAGGTGGGAAGTTGGATGCTGGGCGAAAACGCGCCGGAGGCCGGGGCGCCCAAGATCCTGGGCCAGGTCGGGCAGCTCGCCAGCCATGGGGCGCTCTTGGCTCCCAGCGCCGACCCCTGGTGGCAGCGCTGGCAAGACAAGCTGGCCGACGCGGGCAAACCGCTGCTGCTGGGCGCTTTCACCTTCTCGGTGGTGTTCTCCACGCTGGCTTACCTCCTGGTCAGCGCGGTGTGGCATTTGCGCGTGCGCGTCAAGCGGCGGCGGCGCATGGCGGCTCGCCGCTGAACGCCACCCCATGCGCGGCTGGACCGGCCGTGTGAACGGGCCCCGGTGGCGCACCAGATCATCCACATCCACCCGGCCGCACCGCCACAGCCGCCTCTGGGCGCGCCTTGCAACGGCTGCGGCGTGTGCTGCCTGGCCGAGCCTTGCCCCCTGGGACAGGTGGTTTCGCGCAAGCGCCGGGGGGCTTGTGATGCGCTGCGGTGGGACGCGGCTCAAGCGATCTACCGCTGTGGCGCGATCAGCGATGCCGAGGGCGTGCTGGGGTCGCGCTGGCGCTGGCTGGCGCCCTTGCTGCGCAGGCTGGCCCGCCGCTGGATCGCGGCCGGTGTGGGCTGCGACGCCAGCCTGACCAGCGAACCCGGGCGCGGCGCCGGGTGACAATCGCCGCATGCTGATCTGGCCGCTTCCTGCCTTGCTGACCTGGGCGCTGGCCTGGGGTGTGTTCCTGGGTTTGCGCAGCGCCGGCCTGGGCGTGGTGGCGGCCTTTGTGCTGGCGCTGCTGGCCTCTGGCCTGCCGGCCTGGACCGGCCGCACGCCCTGGCGCCGGGTGTTCATGCTGGGCGGGTTTCCGCTCTCGTTGCTGGCCACGGGCGCCGCGGGCAGCCTGCCGGGCTGGGTCTGGCTGCTGCCGCTGGTGCTGCTGCTCGCGCTGTACCCGCTGAACACCTGGCGCGACGCGCCGCTGTTTCCCACCCCCAGCCTCTCGCTGCAGGGGCTGGCCCTGAAAGCCCCGCTGCCTGCGGGTGCGCTGGTGGTGGACGCGGGCTGTGGGCTAGGCGCTGGCCTGCAGGCCTTGCACCGGGAGTATCCGCAGGCGCAGATCCAGGGTTGGGAATGGAGCTGGCCGCTGACCCTGCTGTGTGCGCTGCGCTGCCGCTTCGCGCGGGTCCGGCGGGCCGACATCTGGGCCGCCGACTGGTCGGGCCACCAGATGGTCTATTTGTTTCAGCGGCCCGAGAGCATGGCCCGCGCCATGGAGAAGGCCAGGGCAGAACTGCGGCCCGGCGCGTGGCTGGTGAGCCTGGAGTTCGAAGCGGCCGGCTGGCGACCCACGGCGCAGCTGCAGACCGTGCCGGGCAAACCGGTCTGGCTGTACCAGGCCCCTTTCCAGCGGCGTTGATCCAGCGCTATTGATTCAGCGCCAGAGCGCCCAGCCCAGGCCCAGCGCGAGCAGCACAAAGCCCCACAACAACAGGCGGGTTCGCAGGCGCAGCAATTCCACCGCGTTCACCAGCCGGGCGTTTTGCTCGGCCAGTTCGGCCAGCGTCTGCGCGAGCTGATCCTGGGCCTGGGCCTGGCTGTCGATCAGCTGCTGGGCCGCCACCAGGCGCTGGTGCATCACCGCCAGGCTGGGCGGTTCGGTGGTGGGCATCACGCTGTCGGCCGACACCGGCGGGGTCTTGGATGCGCGCTGGCGCTCCAGCAGCTTGCGGGCGGCGCCCAGCACCTTGGGCGCGTGTTCGATCACGTCGCCCCAGGGGATCACTTTCAGGGCCAGCAGCCAGGGAATCGCCATCGGTGGTTCCTTGTCGGACGGTTAAAAACCCAGCTTAACCCGGGACAGGGCCCGGGCAGATGTTGCGCCACATCAAGTCCCGCGTCGGTCGATGGACATAGCATGAACAAATGCGCATGTGGTGATGGATGGAGATGTCATGGACTGGACCGGCTGGATCGAGCGTTTTGGTGAGCCCGCCGTGCTGGCGGTGGGCGGGCTGTTGACCGGACTGGCCTTTGGCTTTTTTGCCCAGCGCTCCCGGTTCTGCCTGCGCGCGGCGGTGATCGAGTTCTGGCATGGGACGTTTGGCGAGAAGCTGGCGGTTTGGCTGCTGGCGTTTTCCACCGCGGTGGTGGCAGTGCAGTTGTTCACCGTGGTCGGCTGGCTCGATGTGAGCACCGCGCGCCAGCTGTCGTCGCAGGGCAGCCTCTCGGGCGCGCTGGTGGGTGGTCTGATCTTCGGCGTGGGAATGGTGATGACGCGCGGCTGCGCCAGCCGCTTGCTGGTGCTGCCGCTTGCTGGTGCTGTCGGCCAACGGCAACCTGCGGGCGCTGCTCTCGGGTCTGGTCTTTGCCGTGACGGCGCAGGCCAGCCTGTCGGGCGCGCTGTCGCCCTGGCGCGAAGCCATCGCCAGTTGGTGGGTGGTGGACGGTGGACCGTCGCGCAGCCTGCTGGCGCTGGTGGGCGCCGGTCCCAACGATGGCCTGGTGTTCGGCGCGGTCTGGATGGTCACGGCGGGTTTCTTTGCGCACCACAGCGGCTGGGGCGTGTGGTAATGGCTGGGCGGCATCGGCACCGGGCTGGCGGTGGCGCTGGCCTGGCTCACCACCTACCAGGTGCTGGCCCATTCGTTCGAACCGGTACCGATCCAGGGCATGACCTTCAGCGGCCCCTCGGCCCAGTGGCTGATGCGGGTGCTGAGCCAGCCCGGCGAACCCTGGA
>JALOSH010000320.1 GCA_025458545.1 Hydrogenophaga sp. | reverse complement strand
CGGTTCAAATGGCTTGGGCAGGTAATCGTCGGCCCCCAGCTCCAGGCCGATGATGCGGTCCATCGGATCGCCTTTGGCGGTGAGCATGAGCACCGGCACGCGAGCCAGATCGCCCGGCAGCGCGCGGATGCGCCGACACACCTCCAGGCCGTCGATGCCGGGCATCATCAGATCCAGGATCACCAGATCGGGCTGCACCATCGGCAACTGCTCCAGGCCCGACTCGCCATCGGCGGCGTGAATCACCTCATACCCGGACTGCCCCAGGTACTCGGTGACCATCTGGGCCAGCCGGGCGTCGTCTTCCATCATGATCAAGCGCGAAGTCATGGTTTCAGTGTAGCGAGGTTCATTGCAAAGTGGCCCATGTTCGCGCGCGCGCGTGTGGCGCGTTTGTGTGTCGCGTAAAGTTGGGTGAATGTTGCCCTCCTGGACCCATCGCCTCCCCCCGCAGCGCCATGCCAGCATGGATGCGTGGCTGGCCCGGCTGGTCGGGCGCGATCCGCTGGCCCCGGCCCTGAGCTGGCGCGACCCGGCCCTGAACGGCTCGGCCTGGGACACGCTGAGCCGCGCCGATCTGGCGCAACAGGTGACCCGCTGCGCCCACCAACTGGTCGAGCAACACGGCTTGCGGTCTGGCCAGCGCGTGGCCTGGCTCGGACTCAACCACCCGGCGATGCTGGTGTTGCTGTTGGCGCTGGCGCGTTGTGGCGGCATCCTGGTGCCACTGAACCACCGGCTGTCGCCCGCCGAATGGCAGGCCGTTCTGACCGACTGCCAGCCAACCTGGCTGGTTCACGACGGCACGTTTGCAGAGGCCGCGCAGCGTCTTGCCGAACGGGTGCCACCGCTGCCGCTGGAAGCCCTCACCGCTCCTGGATCCGAGCCTTGGGACGAGCGCGCCATGGCCTCCCGGGATGGGCTGGCGCCGCTGCTGCTGGTCTACACCTCGGGCACCACCGGCTTGCCCAAGGCGGCGGTGCACACCGAGGCCAACCTGCTCGCCAACATCGCCATCGCCGCGCAGGTACAGGGCATGGACGAGCGCGACACGGTGCTCACCGTTTTGCCCCTGTTCCATGTGGGTGGCCTGTGCATCCAGACGCTGCCCGCCTTGTCGGTGGGCGCGCATGTGCGGCTGTTCGCGCGTTTCGATGCCACCGCCACGCTGGCTTGTTTCGCACACGACCGTCCCACGCTCACGCTGCAGGTCCCGGCCACGCTCAAGGCGCTGACCGAGCACGCTCAGTGGTCTGCGACCGACCTGTCCAGCCTGCGCGCGGTGTGGGCCGGCTCCAGCCTGCTGCCACCGGCGCCGCTGGTCGGGTTCCATGCGCGCGGCGTGCCGGTGTGCAATGTGTACGGCAGCACCGAAACCGGGCCGTTTTCCATCGCCCTGCCGCCAGAGCACTCCCGTAGCCACGCGGGTTCCTGCGGCTGGCCAGCGCCGGGGGTCGAGGTGGCGCTGCGCAGCCCAGAAGGCTTGGCAACGGCGGTCGGGGACGTGGGTGAGATCTGCGTGCGCGCGCCCAACGTCGCACAACGCTATTGGCCCGACCAACCGAGCTGCGACGCTGACGGTTTCTTCCACAGCGGCGACCTCGCGCGCCAGGCCGCCGACGGCATACCCGGCCGAGATCGAAAACCTGTTGCTGCAGCACCCGCTGGTGCTCGAATGCAGTGTGGTGGGACAGGCCGACGAGCGCTGGGGCGAGGTGGTGGTGGCAGCGGTGGTGCTGCGGGAACCCGCCGCCGATGAATGGGCGGCATCGCTGCAAAGCTGGCTGGACGGCCGCCTGGCCCGCTACAAGTGGCCGCGCCGCTGGGTGCGGCTCGAAGCGCTGCCGCGCACCGCCCTGGGCAAGGTGCAGAAAGCGGCGTTGCAGCGGCTCATCGACACCGGGGCCTGAGGCCTCAGCGCCCCACCGGCAGCTGCCGCTTGGCCAGCAGCACCAGCGCCAGCACCGGCACGCCCATGAGCGTGGTGAGCACAAAAAAGCCTGGGTAACCCATCGCGTCCACCATGCCGCCCGAGTAGCCGCCCAGCGTCTTGGGCAGCAGCGTCATGAGCGAACTGAAGATGGCGTATTGCACCGCGGTGAACGACACGTTGGTGAGGCTGGAGAGGAAGGCCACAAAGGCCGCGCTGGCAAACCCGGCGGCCAGGTTGTCGGCCGCCACCACGGCGTACATCAGCTGCACGTCGTGCCCGGCAAAGGACAACGCCACAAAACCGAGGTTGGTGAAGGTCTTCACCGCGTAGGCGATCTCGGTCTTGGAAAAGCCCATGTCCTGGTAGAACACGTTGGAGATCACGCCCAGCACGATGTCGGAAATGCGGTAGAGGCCGATCAGCGCCAGCAGCAGCCAGGCGGTGTGCGCGCCGTAGCGCCGGAAGAAGTCCAGCACCGGCATGACCCAGGTCTCGCGCGCCTGCTCGCGGCTGGCCAGACCGCCGCGCACCAACAGCGCGCCCACCGCAAACGCCGCCGCCAGCGCCGCGCCCATGCGCAAGGCCTCGACCAGCAAACCCACCAGCGGGGCTGGCTTGTCGGGCGAGAGCCAGTGCCCCCAGGACCAGAACACGGCCACAAAGGCCAGCACCGCGCAGACAAACACCGCCAGCAGCCGGGCGTGTGCGCCCGAAGGCTGGGCCTCGCGCGCGGCCACCACCGGCTCGCGGATCAGCAGCGTGGTCAGCACGCCCACGCCCATGGCCAGCGCCATCACCCCGTAGGCCTGCTGCCAGGCGGCGTACACATAGGTCTCGCGCGCCGAACCCCAGTGTGCGGCCAGGAACAGCGCACCCGCACCGGCCACGATCATGCCGATGCGGTAGCCCGCGATGTAGGCCGACGAGAGCACACCTTGCAGGTCGGGCGGCGCGATCTCGATGCGGTAGGCGTCGATCACGATGTCCTGCGTGGCCGACATGAAGCCCAGCATGACCGCAAACAGCGCCATCGCGGTCAGGCTGGCGCCGCCGCTGGCGGGGTCGGTGCTGGCCATGCCCAGGATGGCGGCGATCACCCCCAGCTGCGCCAGCAGCAGATAGGCGCGGCGCCGACCCAGCCAGCGGGTGAGCAGCGGCAGCGGCAGGCGGTCCACCAGCGGCGCCCAGATGAACTTGAAGGAATAACCCAGCGCCGCCCAGCTGAAAAAGGTGACGGCCTTGCGCTCCACCCCGGCTTCCACCAGCCACAGCGACAGCGACGAAAAAATCAGCAGGATCGGCAGCCCGGCGGCAAAGCCCAGGAACAGCATGGACAGCACCCGCCGGTCCCAGAGGGATTGCAGGGCTTCACGCCAGGACGGACGGGGCGCGACCACACCGTCGGGCGCGGGGGTGACAGAAGACTCGGTCATGTAGGGCTTGGTGCGGCCGCAAGACCGCACGGTGGTCAGAAACTGGAGGCTTGTCTATTATTGGCCCATCATGTGCTTCATCTGCGAACTCAAATCGGCAGCCGCTTCTGCCACATCCACGGAGGCGGCGCGACCGGCGCACGTCTGGTCGGCCCGGCGCGCGTTTCTGCTGGCGGGGGCCGCGGGTGCGGCCAGCGCCGCACTGCCGACCGCGGCCCAGGTGGATGTGGGCAAAGCCTCTTCGGTGCGCAAACTGGTCCCGGCCGCCGAACTGGAAGGCGCGGCCCAACAGCAGTATGACCAGATGATGGCCGAAGCCGAACAGAAAAAGACTTTGCTGCCCGCCAGCCACCCGCAGGTGCAGCGCCTGCGCAGAACAGCCAACCGCCTGGTCCCGCACACCACCCCCTGGAACAGCCGGGCCAGAAGCTGGCAATGGGAAGTCAACCTGATCGCTAGCGACGAGATCAATGCCTTCTGCATGCCCGGCGGCAAGATCGCGTTCTACACCGGCATCCTGGAGAAGCTCAAGCTCGACGACGATGAGGTCGCCATGATCATGGGGCATGAAATGGCCCATGCGCTGCGCGAACACGCCCGCGAGCGCTTGGCCAAGACCCAGGCCACGGGCCTGGGTCTTTCGGTGCTGTCGAGCCTGCTGGGCCTGGGACAGGTGGGCGATGTGGCCGCCAGTCTGGGCACCCAGCTGCTGACGCTGCGGTTCAGCCGCGAGGACGAGTCCGAAGCCGATCTGGTGGGTCTGGAACTGGCGGCCCGCTCGGCCTACAAGCCCCAGGCCAGTGTGAGCCTGTGGCAGAAGATGACTGCCCAGACCGGCAAGGGCGGGCCGTCTTTCCTGTCGACCCACCCCAGCGGCCCGAACCGCATCCAGGAACTGCAGGCTAATGTGCCGAAGGTGCAGGGGCTGTATGAGGCAGCCCGTCGGGGGTGACTTCAGTGACAGCGTCAAGATAAAAGGCGCTGATGGCTGAACGCTTGAGACACTTGAGGCACGGAAACTGGTCGCCCAGACCTGTGTTCAAAGTTGACGCCTGCTCTGAGGGCCGGAGCGCACCGGTACGTGTCATCCTGTTGTCTGCTCATTCCCCGGCGCATCAAGCGATTCCGCAGTGCTTGATCTTGAATGCCAGAAAGAGCCCCACTGGGACAACAACCTCCTTGTGGGACAACGGGGTGAGACCAACCGCCCACCGCAAAGGTCTCGGGCAAGGGCAGGTCAACGCGTCTGAAACAAGGTGGCCGACGGCGCAGCCGGCTTTGAAAACAGGCAGCGCAAACGGGAAAATGTGAATATCCAGCGTCTTCCAGAACCAGAAGTGCTCCCGATCGACCATTGACGAGCAGGAGAAAGGGCTGATCGGCCCTTCCTCCTGCGTATCGGGATCATCAGTTGAACTGAATCAAGTGGTCTTTGTAGCTGCCATCGAGCATCGTGTGACGGATCTGCAGCGTTCGACCGGACGCGTTGTCGGTCGTCGCAATCGCAGGGAAATTGCCCCCGACAGACGAAACTGTTCGACTGAAGACGCCTCTCGGCACACCTATGCTGCGAGAGTTCACCAGACCTGTAGGACTGAAGCTGTAGGCATTGACAGATCCGATCCGCTCGGCCAGGGTGTTGGGTGTCCAGGTGATCTCAGCCGTTCCGGTTGCGGCAGCACCGCCGGTGACGAAACTGCGGCTGACAGCCGCAAAGCTGTGCCATTGCTGAGTAGCCGCATACGGCGCGGGCAGCAAAGGCGTGGTGATACGTGAAGTGAAGGTGTGGCAAGGGGTTGTTCCGCCGCCGCAAAACGCTTCGAAGGTGTACAGCGACCATGCGGGTACCCTGGACAGATCAAACTGCCAAGTTGCACTGGGTAGCTCACCATACATGGTGGGGTGCGCCCATTCGACGAAAGGCGCTGTGGCCGAACCCACACTGGGATTGGGTCGCAAGGTGAACGCTGGCGTACCGGTGATGCCCTGGGTGCGCTGGATGCGGAAGATGTTGCTGGTGGCGCGTGCAATCTGCTGCGTGGTGGTCAACTCGTTGGGGTTGCTGCCTGTCGCGTTGAGGATGCCCATCCAGTTTTGCGGCAACGAAGGGGCCACGTCTCCCATCATCAGGCCGTTGTTGGGCAAGCCCGGCCCGCTGACCCGAACATAGCGGATGGCGTTGTTGGGGTTGTTGGAGAAGTTGACGGTTCC
>JALOSH010000032.1 GCA_025458545.1 Hydrogenophaga sp. | reverse complement strand
CATCCAGGAGGGCGTGGCCTCGCTCGGCGGTTATGCAGACGTGTTCCAGCGCAACGTGATGGCCAGCGGCGTGGTGCCGCAGATCAGCATGATCATGGGTCCCTCGGCCGGCGGCGCGGTGTATTCGCCCGCCATGACCGACTTCATCTTCATGGTCAAGGATTCGAGCTACATGTTCGTGACCGGCCCCGAGGTGGTGAAGACCGTGACACACGAAGAGGTGACCGCCGAAGAACTGGGCGGCGCCGTGACGCACACCACCAAGAGCGGCGTGGCTGACCTCGCGTTCGAGAACGATGTGGAAGCGCTGCTGATGCTGCGCCGCCTCTACAACTACCTGCCGCTCAACAACCGCGAAAAGGCCCCCGTGCGCCCCAGCGGCGACCCGATCGATCGCATGGACCTGAGCCTCGACACGCTGGTGCCGGACAACCCGAACAAGCCCTACGACATGAAGGAGCTGATCGTCAAGACGGTGGACGACGGTGACTTCTTCGAGCTGCAGCCGGAGTATGCGAAGAACATCCTGATCGGCTTCGCGCGCATGGACGGCCAGACGGTCGGCATCGTGGCCAACCAGCCGCTGGTGCTGGCGGGTTGCCTGGACATCAAGAGCAGCACCAAGGCCGCGCGCTTTGTTCGTTTCTGTGACGCCTTCAACATTCCCGTGATCACCTTTGTCGATGTGCCCGGCTTTATGCCCGGCACCTCGCAGGAGTACGGCGGCATCATCAAACACGGTGCCAAGCTGCTCTACGCCTACGCCGAGTGCACCGTGCCGAAGATCACCGTGATCACCCGCAAGGCTTACGGCGGCGCGTACGACGTGATGAGTTCCAAGCACCTGCGCGGTGATGTGAACTTTGCCTGGCCCAACGCCGAGATCGCGGTGATGGGCGCCAAGGGCGCGGTCGAGATCATCTTCCGCGAAGACAAGGGCGACCCGGCCAAGCTGGCCGCCAAGGAAGCCGAGTACAAGGCGCGTTTCGCCAACCCGTTCGTGGCTGGCGCGCGCGGCTTCATCGATGACGTGATCCTGCCGCACGAGACCCGCAAGCGCATCTGCCGTTCGCTGGTGATGCTCAAGGACAAGAAGTTGGAAAACCCGTGGCGCAAGCACGGGAACATTCCGCTGTGAATGCAAAGGGCATTTGAATATGGAAACAGCAGGGGCCGCTACACCTCAACGTGCGATTTGGCTTTCGTTGTTTGATATGACATCGCGGGAACTTTGGCGAGGATCGGTTTTTCGGATCACTTCTGCAAAGTGGCCGTATGAGCAGATCGTCGACCTGATGTGCTTGGAGCGCACGGATTCCCCCAGTGGGCTAAGTCTGATGGTTTGCACTGGCTATAAGGCTGGGCTCACATTGGTTCACCTTCCGGTCGAGTCCAAATTTCGTGAGGATGCGCGATCGCTGTCTGTGAGTTGGCTCAAAGCCAACTGGAACCGTTGGATTTATCCAGATTGTTTGCTTGAGGATGTGCTTGTGATTCCTTGCTATCCAAGCAACGTATGTATCGAGCATGGCGAAGCTTTTGCTTCGCGTAACCTGAATGTTTAAGAGGGCAGAGTAATGTTCACCAAAATTCTGATCGCCAACCGCGGCGAGATCGCCTGCCGCGTGATCGCCACCGCCAAAAAAATGGGCATCGCCACCGTGGCGGTGTATTCCGAGGCCGACAAGGAAGCGCGCCACGTGCAGTTGGCCGACGAGGCCGTGCTGCTAGGTCCAGCGCCTTCGCGCGAGTCCTACCTGGTGGCCGACAAGATCATCGCCGCGGCCAAGGCCACCGGCGCACAGGCCATCCACCCCGGCTACGGTTTCCTGAGCGAGAACGAAGCCTTCGCCAAGCGCTGTGAAGACGAAGGCATCGCCTTCATCGGCCCGCGCCATTTCTCCATCGCGGCCATGGGCGACAAGATCGCTTCCAAGAAGCTGGCGAACGAAGCCAAGGTCAACACCATCCCGGGTTGGAACGACGCGATTGAAACGGCCGAGCGCGCGGTGGAGATCGCCAAGAACATCGGCTACCCGGTGATGATCAAGGCCTCGGCCGGCGGTGGCGGCAAGGGCCTGCGCGTGGCCTTCAACGACAAAGAAGCGTTTGAAGGCTTCACCAGTTGCCGCAACGAAGCGCGCAACAGCTTCGGCGACGACCGCGTGTTCATCGAAAAATACGTGCTGGAGCCGCGCCATATCGAGATCCAGGTGCTGGGCGATTCGCACGGCAACGTGATTTACCTGAACGAGCGCGAATGCTCGATCCAGCGCCGTCACCAGAAGGTGATCGAAGAGGCGCCGTCGCCATTCATTTCGGACGCCACGCGCAAGGCCATGGGCGAACAGGCGGTGGCGCTGGCCAAGGCGGTGAAGTACCAGAGCGCGGGCACGGTGGAGTTCGTGGTGGGCAAGGACCAGGACTTCTACTTCCTGGAGATGAACACCCGCCTGCAGGTGGAGCACCCGGTCACCGAGTGCATCACTGGCGTCGATCTGGTGGAGCTGATGATCCGCGTGGCCGCGGGCGAGAAGCTGCCGTTGACGCAGGCCGATGTGCAGCGCAACGGCTGGGCCATGGAGTGCCGCATCAACGCCGAAGACCCGTTCCGCAACTTCCTGCCGAGCACCGGCCGCCTGGTGCGCTTCCAGCCACCGGCGCAGACCATGCAGCAGGCCAACACCACCGATCTGTACGGCGTGCGCGTGGACACGGGCGTGGTCGATGGCGGCGAGATCCCGATGTACTACGACTCGATGATCGCCAAGCTCATCGTGCACGGCAAGGACCGCAAGGAAGCCATTGCGAAGATGCGCGAGGCGCTCAACGGCTTCGTCATCCGCGGCATCAGCAGCAACATCCCGTTCCAGGCGGCGCTGCTGGCGCATCCCAAGTTCGTCTCGGGCGACTTCAACACCGGCTTCATCGCCGAGCACTATGCACACGGTTTCCGTGCCGAGGACGTGCCGCATGAAGACGCCAACTTTCTGGTGGCGCTGGCGGCTTTTGTGCGGCGCAAGTCGCGCGAGCGCGCGGCGGGTCTCACCGGTCAGCTGCCCGGTTACGGCGTGAAGGTGGGGCACGACTTCAGCGTGATCACGCTGGGCGCAGGTGGTCAGAACCGCTACACCGATGTGCATGTGGACGAGGTGCTCGGGCAGCTGGGCTCGGCGGTGGTCACGGTCGAAGGCAAGCGCTATGAGATCCGCAGCCCTTCGCGTCTGAACGACATCTGCATCCGTGGCGAATGCAACGGCCAGGCCTTCACCGCCCAGGTGGAGCGCGGCACGCCGCGCAATCCGCTGGCGCTGGTGGTGCAGCACAACGGCACGCGCATCGAAACCGTGGTGGTGTCGCGCCGCATGGCCGAGCTGCACCGGCTGATGCCGTTCAAGGCCGCGCCCGACATGAGCAAATACGTGCTTTCGCCCATGCCCGGTTTGCTGGTCGACGTGGCGGTGCAGGTTGGCCAGAAGGTGCAGGCTGGCGAGCGCGTGGCCGTCATTGAAGCGATGAAGATGGAGAACGTGCTGTTTGCGGCGGCCGACGGCGTGGTGTCCAAGGTGCTGGCGTCCAAAGGAGAGTCGCTGGTGGTCGATCAGCCGATCGTGGAGTTCGAGAAATGAGTGGCCCCCACGCTCCACCGCTGCGCGGGTCGCTGCCCCCCGAGGGGGCTGATCCGGTTTGGGGCGGCCCTGCGCCGGATCGCCGCGGCACTCCCCGTCCCTTCAAAGTGCTGGGCGTCCAGCAGATCGCCATCGGCGGCCCCGACAAGCTGCGTCTTCAAACGCTGTGGGTCGACATGCTGGGCCTGGAGAAGACGGGCAGCTTCCAGAGCGAGCGCGAGAACGTCGACGAAGACATCTGCGCCATCGGCAGCGGCCCGTTCAAGGTCGAGGTCGATCTGATGCAGCCGATGGACCCCGAGAAGAAACCGGCGGTGCACGCCACGCCGCTCAACCACATCGGCCTGTGGATCGACAACCTGCCGGTCGCGGTCGAGTGGCTCACGGCGCACGGCGTGCGCTTCGCGCCGGGCGGCATCCGCAAGGGTGCGGCTGGATTTGACATCACCTTCCTGCACCCCAAGGCGAACGAAGAATTCCCGATCGCGGGCGAGGGCGTTCTGATCGAACTGGTGCAGGCGCCGCCCGAGGTGGTGGATGCGTTTGCGAAGCTGGCCGCGCCGTCAGCCTGAACAACAGCCACCCATAAAAAAACCCCGCTCGGCGCATGCCCGGCGGGTTTTTTTCATGCACCGGTGTGGCGGACCTTCACTCGCAGATCATGTAGGACTTGGTCATGGGCTCCAGCACCTCGAAGGCGCCTTCAAAACCCGGCGGGATGTAGATGCCCTCGCCGGGTCCCGCTTCGACAAACCCGCCCAGCGCGTCGTGCACCCGGCAACGCCCGAGCAGCACGGTGAACAGTTCGCGCTCGGTGGGGCCCATGGCGATGCGCCAGTGTCCCGGCTCGCACCGCCAGACGCCGCAGAACACCTGGCCAGCGGACATCGAATCATCGACCCGGTTCCAGGTCTCGCGCAGGGGGTTGCCCTGGATCAGGCGCTCCGGTCGCGGGTGGTCGGTTTCGGGTGCGCCGCTGGGCTGGGCGCTCAGGTGGATCAGGCGGGTGCTGGTGCTGTTCATGCGTGGCATTGTGCCCCTGGCAGCTCGGCGAAAGAACAAGCTGGGTCGGTTTTCAGGCTTTGTTCGGGCGTTCGCCTTCGCCCGGCGCTTTTAACCTCATGGCATCCCTGGGCTGTGTCAACCGGCCCGTTTCTTCGCAGCAGAGGAGTGCGCCATGAACCCGGTTCCCAGTCAGCAGTTTCCATCGTCTGAATTCAACCTCGCCGATTCCCCGTCCTTGCTGGCGCAGGGCGACGAGCGCTGGGCACGGCGACAGCCGCAATGGCGCGAGCGCGAACTCGCGCTGGCCTGGCCCAGCGAACTGCTGGAGCGGTTTTGCCTGCGCATGTCGAGCCAAGGCATGTGTGTGAGCCGCGCGATGATGCTGTGCGACCGCACCTACGCCCTGCAACAGTTGTCCTGTGCGCACAACATGGCCGACGATGCCTTGCGCCTGATGGCGGTGCAGCTGTTTCGACACTTCGAAGCCCGGCAGTCGGGCATTCCGCCGCTGCATTAAGGCGGTCCGGCCAGTCCCTCGGGTGTGGTTGCCTGTCCATCGCCTCAAGCCTGGAATCCAACATCCGATAAGGGAACAGTCACCCAACCGAGGACACCTGTGAGCCCATTTCGATTCAAACCTCTTTGGCCCGGCATCTGGCTGATGCGACAACTGCGTCTGCCCACCAAGCTGGGCTTGCTGGCCGCGGTGCTGCTGGTGCCTCTGACGGTGTTGTGCGTGCTGCTGCTCCAGCGGCTGGGCGGCGAAATCCGGTTTGCCCAGAGCGAGGCCGAGGGTTCTCACACCCTGGTCCAGCTGGCCAGCGTGATGACCGCCGTGCAGGCCCACCGGGGTCAGACCAACATGTTGCTCTCGGGAGCGCCCAATGTGCGGGCCGCGCTGGACACCACCCGGAGCCAGTTGCGCCAGGCGCTGGACAACACCGATGCCGCGATCACCGAGTTCACGGCCATGGGCTTGTCCGCTGAATGGGGCGAACTCAAGCGGACGATCGAGGGCCTGAAGTCGACCGAAACCGACACCGCTGCCCAGTCGTTTGCGCGGCACACCGCCCTCATCGGTGAGTTGCGCCGCTTTGTGTACACCGTGGGCGAACGCTCCAACCTGCTGTTCGACCCGGAACCCGCCACCTATTTCCTCATGGACATGGTGGTGTCGCGCACGCCGGGCTGGGGTGAAGCGATCGGCCGCATCCGCGGCCAGGGCGCCGGGCAGCTGAGCCTGCCCACCCCCTCGCCCGACGAGGTGGGCAGCCTGCGTGTGCAGCTGGACGCACTGAGCACCGCGACCAAAGACTTTGGTTTCGCCATGGGCTTTTCCGCACGCTACGGCCAGGAAGATCTGCCGGGTGATCCGGCGCTGCAGGCCACAGAACGCTTCGTCCAGCTGGCGCGGCAGGCCTTCGACACGCCGGGTTCCATCAGAGCCGAAGCCTATTTCGCTGCCGGTACCCAGGCACTGGCGGCCGTCAACACCTACCAGGCGACGGTGTTGGAACGTCTGGACAGCTTGCTCCAGCAACGCATCGATGTTTTGCAGCGTCTGCAATGGCTGGCCCTGGGTGCCACGGTGCTGGGCATTGGCCTCATGGTCTACCTGCTGCTCTCGTTCTACCGGAGCTTCGTGATCGATTTCCGCCAGGTCATCGACGTGATGGGTCAGACCGCAGCGGGCAACCTGCGGTCGCATGTCCGCATCCGCGGCAAGGACGAACTGAGCCAGATGGCCAGTCTGCTGCAAGGCATGATCGGCAACCTCTCCGCCATGGTGGCGCAGGTTCGAAGCAATTCGGCCCTGGTGTCCCACGCTGGCAAAAGCCTGGCCGTCGGCAACCGCGATCTGGCCGACCGCACCGAACAGCAGGCCGCCAACCTGGAGCAGACCGCCGCCAGCGTGCAGCAGCTGTCGGGCACCGTGCACCAGAACGCCGAGACCGCGGGTGATTCCAACACCCAGGCCGCCAAGGTCCGCGACGTGGCCGAATCGGGCGCGCAATCCATGGTGCAGGCGGTGACCTCGGTGGAGGCGATCCAGAAAAGCGCGCAGCAGATGCACGACATCATCGGTGTGATCGACGGCATTGCGTTCCAGACCAACATCCTGGCGCTCAACGCTGCGGTGGAGGCCGCGCGTGCCGGTGAGCAGGGCCGGGGCTTCGCGGTGGTGGCCAATGAGGTGCGCACACTCGCTCAGCGGTCGGCCGCCTCGTCGCGCGAGATCCGCCAGCTCATCGAGGCGTCGGGCGCGCAGGTGGCGGCCAGCGTGTCGCAGATCCGTGCCGCTGGCAGCAACATGACGCAAATCGTCAACGGTGTGCGCGGTGTGGCCGCCAACATGGCCCTGATTTCGGCCGCCAGCGCGGAGCAGAGCACGGGTCTGACCGAAATTTCATCTGCGGTGGGCCAGCTCGACGAGATCACCCAGCGCAATGCCCAGATGGTGGAGCACGCGGTGAACCAGTCCAATCTGCTGGAGGCCAGGGCGGCTCAGTTGTCGAGCGCTGTCTCGTCCTTCATGTTGCAGCAGGGCACGGCCGAAGAAGCCATGGGCCTGGTGGAGCGAGCGCTGGTGCATCGCAACGAGCGTGGGCGCGAGGCCTTTGTGCGCGACCTGACCGATGTGTCTCAGGGCTTCCACGACCGCGACATGTACGTGTTCGCGCTCGATGCCCAGGGCAGCTACCGGGCGTTTGCGGGCAAACCCGACAAGGTCGGCAGCCGGGTTCAGGACATCGCCGGCGTGAACGGCCAGTCGCTGCTGGACGCCATCGTGGCACAGGCCGACATCGAGCCGGGCTGGGTCGAGTACGACATCACCAACCCGGCCAGTGGCCGCATCCAGACCAAGATGTCGTACGTTTGCAAGGTCGACGATCTCTACGTCGGCTGCGGCGTTTACAAGAGCGCCGCGCTGGCCTGACGCGGGCGCAGAGCGCCGCAGTTCAGTCGGATGGTTGGTCGCGCCGGGCGCGCGCCCGTTCCAGCACCGCTTCGATCACGGCGCGCTTTTTCTGAAGCATGGCCGGGTCGGTGTGTACCGAGTGCGCTTCGAGATCGTTGAGTTTCATGCGGGCCTTGGCTTCGAGCGCCCGCTCACGTTCGACCTGTTCGCGCGCCAGGCGCAGTTTGCGCTGCTGGTAGCGCTCGCGGCCCTGCGCCGCCTGGTCCGCTGTCCAGGCTTGCCAGCCGGTGCGCTCACCGCTCACGACTTCGAGCGAAATGCAGTCCACCGGGCAGACCGGAATGCACAGTTCGCAGCCGGTGCAATACGGCTCGACCACGGTGTGCATGAGTTTGTTGCTGCCAACGATGGCATCGGTCGGGCAGGCCTTGATGCACAAGGTGCAGCCGATGCACCAGGCCTCGTCGATCACCGCCAGCGTCAGCGGACCTTCAATGCCGTTGGCCGGGTTGAGCGGGGTAACCGGTTGCCCGGTGAGGGCTGCCAGCCGGGCCACCCCTTCTGCGCCGCCCGGCGGGCACTGGTTGATGCCCGCCTCGCCGGCCGCGATCGCCTGCGCATAGGCGGCGCAATCGGGGTAGCCGCAGCGGGTGCACTGCGTCTGCGGCAAGACGGCGTCGATGCGCCGGGCGAGTTCGTCCATGACTGTCAGTGCATTGGAGACCGACGACGGCCCAGCAACATCCCGGTCGACCCAGGCTTGTGGTGCACCGGGATGGAAAACCGCGTCAGGCCTTGCGTTTGCTGGCCTTCTTGGCCGGCGCGGCGACAGGCGTCGCTTTTTTGGCGACCGGTTTTTTGGGTGCTGGCTGGGCGGCGACCTTGGCCACCGCCTGGCGGGGCGTGCGTTTCGCGGTAGCTTTGCGAACCGGGGTGCTGGGCTGAAGCTCGGCCGCCACCGGGGACACCACGGCGGCGCGGGGCTGGTGCGACAAGATGAAGGTCTTCACCACCGGGTACACCATCTCGCGCCAGCGACGGCCGCTGAAGATGCCGTAGTGGCCCGCACCTTTGGCCTCGTAGTGCATCCGGTGGGTCTTGGGCACGCCAGTGCACAGGTCGTGTGCCGCCGCGGTCTGGCCCGAACCCGAGATGTCGTCCAGCTCGCCTTCCACCGTGAGCAGGCCCGTGGCCTGGATGTCTTGCGGGCGCACGCGTTCGACTTTGCCCTTTTCGTTCTTCACATCCCAGGTGCCGTTGACCAGCTTGAAGTCCTGGAACACGGTCTGGATGGTTTCCAGGTAGTAGTCGGCGTCCATGTCGAGCACCGCGTTGTACTCGTCGTAGAACTTGCGGTGACTCTCGGCGCTGGAGTTGTCGCCCTTGATCAGGTCCTGGAAGTAGTCGTAGTGACTGGTCGCATGGCGGTCTGGGTTCATGGCCACAAAACCGGTGTGCTGGAGGAAACCAGGGTACACGCGGCGGCCGGCACCCGGGAACTTGTCTGGCACGCGGTAGATGACGTTGTTCTCGAACCAGCTGTGGCTGCGCTGCGTGGCCAGGTTGTTCACGGCGGTGGGCGACTTGCTGGCATCGATCGGGCCGCCCATCATGGTCATGGACAGTGGTGTGGTCTCACCACGGCTGGCCATCAGGGAGACGGCGGCCAGCACCGGCACCGTGGGCTGGCACACGCTCATCACATGGCAGTTGCCGTAGGCTTTTTGCAGATAACGGATGAACTCCTGCACGTAGTTCACATAGTCGTCGAGATGGAACTCGCCGTCCGACAGCGGCACCAGGCGGGCATTTTTCCAGTCGGTGATGTAGACCTTGTGGTCGCTCAGCATGGTGCGCACCGTGTCGCGCAGCAGCGTGGCGTAGTGGCCAGAAAGCGGCGCCACGATCAACACCACGGGCTGGGCCTTGAGCTTGTCCAGGGTGGCGGAGTCGTCGGTGAAGCGCTTGAAGCGACGCAGTTCGCAGAAGGGTTTGTCGAGTTCGATGCGTTCGAAGATCGCCACATCAACGCCGTCCACATCCGCCGTGGTGATGCCGAACACCGGTTTTTCGTAGTCCTTGCCCAGTCGGTGCATCAGGTCGTACCCGGCCGCCACGCGCTGTGCCAGCGGAAACTGGGAGAGCGGCAAACCCGTGTTGTTGTAGAGCTTGGCGGCGACTTCAGCCAGGTCAGCGAATGGCTCCATCAAGGAGCGCTGGGTTTCGTAAATCTGGTAGAGCATGGGCTGTGGAAGACGGTTATGTTGCAGTGCAATATAGCAGCAAGCGCCAACCGGCACGACGGTGAAAACACCTAATTTTTCAAGGCACTTGTCACCTTCGTGAAAGGTTGCGCGCCGCTGTGTCACCCAGGTCTGTCGCACGAGGCAAAGAGAAGGCCGCTCGGTGAGCGGCCTGGTGGCGTCTGCTGGCAGCGGCGGGTCAGACCACTTTGGCCACCGCCTGGCAGACGTAGTCGATGTTCTTGCTGTTGAGCGCCGCCACGCACATGCGGCCGGTGTCGGTGCCGTAGACGCCGAACTCGCTGCGCAGGCGCACCATCTGCTCCTTGCTCAGACCCGAGTAGCTGAACATGCCGATCTGGGTGGTGATGAAGCTCATGTCTTTGGCCACGCCGGCGGCCTTGAGACCATCCACCAGTTTCTGGCGCATGGCCTTGATGCGCACGCGCATCTCGCCCAGTTCGTTTTCCCACTGGGCCCGCAACTCGGGGTTGTTCAGCACCGCGGCCACGATGGCGCCGCCGTGGGTGGGCGGGTTGGAGTAGTTGGTGCGGATGGCGATCTTGAGCTGGCTCAGCACGCGGTCGGCCTCTTCTTTGCTGCTGGCCACCACGCTGAGCGCGCCCACGCGCTCGCCGTACAGGCTGAAGCTCTTGGAGAAGCTGGTCGAGACAAAAATGTCCAGACCGGCGGCCACAAACTTGGCGATCACGGCGCCGTCTTCGGCGATGCCGTAGCCGAAGCCCTGGTAGGCCATGTCCAGGAAAGCGGTGAGCTTGCGGGCCTTGACGGTGGCGATCACCTGGTCCCACTGGGCGGGCGTGATGTCGTAGCCCGTGGGGTTGTGGCAGCAGGCGTGCAGCAGCACGATGGTGCCGGCAGCGGCGGCGTTGAGCTTGGCCAACATGCCGTCGAAGTTGATGCCGCCCAGGCCTGCGTTGGCGCTCGGATCGAAGTAGGGGTAGGTGTCCACCGGGAAACCGGCGTTGGTGAACAGCGCGCGGTGGTTTTCCCAACTCGGATCGGAAATCAGCACGGTGGCGTTGGGGCTGATTTTTTTCAGGAAGTCGGCGCCGATCTTCAGGCCACCGGTGCCACCGATGGCCTGCACCGTGGCCACGCGGCCGCTTTTCACCACGTCGGATTCGGCGCCGAAGACCAGACCCTTGACGGCCGCGTCGTAGGCGGCGATGCCGTCGATGGGCAGGTAGCCACGTGCGGTGGGCTTTTCCATCATGGCTTTTTCAGCCGCCTGCACGCACTGCAGCAAGGGCAGCTTGCCGTTGTCGTCGAAGTACACGCCAACGCCGAGGTTGACCTTGTTCGGGTTGGTGTCGGCGGCAAACTGTTCGTTCAGACCCAGAATTGGGTCGCGCGGGGCCATTTCGACGGCGGTGAAGAGAGACATGCTGGGTTCCTGGGGATGGAGAGTCTGAAAAGCCCGCTATTTTATAGAGGGTCACTGCTTTGCTTGGCGTGCTGGTCTGCGCGGCGTTGCAGCGAGAATCGGGCGGCGCAACGGGCGCAAGCTTCGGACAGGAACGGCATGGAAACAGCGGATGTGGTGGTCATCGGCGCGGGCGTGGTGGGGCTGGCCGTGGCGCGCGCGCTCGCGGAGCGCGGACGCGAGGTGCTGGTGCTCGAAGGCGCCGCCGCCATCGGCACCGGTACCAGTTCCCGCAACAGCGAAGTGATCCATGCCGGCATCTACTACCCGACCGGCTCGCTCAAGGCCCGCCTGTGTGTGCAGGGCAAGGCCATGCTGTACCGGTACTGCGCCGAGCGGGGCGTTGCGCACCGGCGTTGCGGCAAGCTCATCGTGGCCAACACGGCTTCGCAGGCCGCGGCACTGCCGGCCATCGTGCAGAAAGCGCAGGCTAACAGGGTGGACGACCTGGTGTTGCTCACCCGCGAGCAGGCGCAGGCGATGGAGCCGCATCTGGAATGCCTGGCTGCGGTGCATTCCCCGTCCACCGGCATCGTCGACAGCCATGCGCTGATGCTGGCCTTGCAAGGCGATCTGGAAAACATGGGCGGACTGGTGGCCTGTCACAGCGCGGTGGAGCGTTTGCGGGTCACCGGGCAGGGCATCGAAGTGGACGCGGCGGACGGCACCGTGCTGCTCGCCCGCAGCGTGGTGAATGCGGCCGGCCTGCACGCCTGCGCACTGGGGCGGAACACGCTGGGGCTGGACCCGAGCCGGGTGCCGCGCGCCTGGTACGCCAAGGGTAACTACTTCACGCTGGCGGGGCGCTCGCCTTTTGATCGGCTGGTGTACCCGGCACCCGAGCCGGACAAGCACCTGGCTTCGGACCGGATGTGCAGTGGACCGATGACCCCAACGACCTGGTGGTGGACCCGGCCCGTGGCGAGGCTTTTTATGCCGAGGTGCGCCAGTACTGGCCCGGACTGCCCGACGGCGCGCTGCAGCCAGGTTACGCGGGCATGCGGCCGAAGATCGGCGGCCCGGACGAGCCCGCCGCCGACTTCCGAATCGACGGCCCGGCTGTGCACAGCGTACCCGGTCTGGTCAATCTGTTCGGTATCGAGTCACCAGGGCTGACCAGTTGCCTGGCCATCGGCGAGCAAGTGGCTGAGCTGCTGCGCTGATCAGCGCAAACCCTTTATGGCTTGCGCGGCCTCGCGGACCAGCGCCGGGCCCTTGTAGATCAGCCCGGTGTAGATCTGCACCACATCGGCACCGGCTGCGATTTTGCTGAGGGCGTCCTGCGCGCTGAGGATGCCACCGACGCCGATGATCGGAAACTGCGGACCCAGCGCATGGCGCAGCTGCCGGATCACCCGGTTGCTGGCTTCGAGCACCGGCGAGCCGGACAGGCCGCCCGTTTCTTCTGCGTGGGCCAGGCCTTTGACCGCGTCCCGGCTCAGCGTGGTGTTGGTGGCGATCACACCCAGGCGCTGGGTGATCTGTCCGCTCGCATCGGTTCCGTGGCGCTTGAGCGTGGCCGCAATCACGTCGATCTGGGCATCGTCCAGATCGGGTGCGATCTTCAGGAACACCGGTACCTGTCGGCCGGTTTGGGCGGCCAGCTGTTCGCGCCGTGTCATCACCGCGCCGAGCAGCGCATCCAGCGCTTCGTCGCTTTGCAGGCTGCGCAGGTTTTTGGTGTTCGGGCTGGAGATGTTGACCGTCACATAGTCCGCGTGCGGGTACACGCCGTCCAGACAGGTCAGGTAGTCGTCGGTGGCCTGCTCGATCGGTGTGCTGGCGTTTTTGCCGATGTTCAGGCCCAGCAACATGGGCGCGGCACCGCCTGCACTGCGAAAGCGGGCCTGCTGCACGTTCGACAGGAACGCATCCAGGCCCTCATTGTTGAAGCCCAGCCGGTTGATCAGTGCGTGGCGCTGTGGAATGCGGAACATCCGAGGCTTGGGATTGCCTGGCTGGCCTTTGGGTGTGACGGTGCCCACCTCCACAAAACCGAAACCCATGGCGGCCAGGCCATCGATGCAACGGGCGTTTTTGTCCAGACCTGCGGCCAGTCCCACCCGGTTCGGGAAGTGCAGGCCGGCCAGCACCACCGGATCGTCCACCCGGGTTTCGCTGTAGACACAGGTCAGCGGCGAACGTTGCAGCTTCGCGATGCTGTGCAGCGTGAGCTCGTGTGCGGCCTCGGGGTCCAGGGCAAACAGGAAGGGGCGGGCGAGCGCGTAAGGCAAGAGTGACATTGGATAATCCACGGATTCTTTGACTTCAGCGATTGTCGCAAATGACCCAAGACGAACTCAAAGCCCTGGTGGGGCAGGCCGCCCTTCAGTATGTGACGCCGGGTGAAATCGTCGGCGTGGGCACCGGTTCCACCGTCAACAAATTCATTGATGCCCTGGCCTCCATGAAGGACCAGATCCCCGGCGCGGTGTCCAGCTCGGTGGCGTCCACCGCCCGCCTTCTGGCCTTGGGCATTCCGGTGTTCGAAGCCAATGACGTGGGTGAGATCTCGGTGTACATCGACGGCGCCGACGAAATCGATGGCCATGGTCACATGGTCAAGGGCGGTGGCGCTGCGCTTACCCGCGAAAAAATCGTGGCAGCTCAATCGCGCCGCTTCGTTTGCATCGCCGACGAGTCGAAGCTGGTGAAGGCACTGGGCGCATTCCCGCTGCCGGTGGAGGTGATCCCCATGGCCGCCAGCCGCCTGATCCGGCAGTTCGCGCAAATGGGTGGTCGGGCGCAATTGCGGCTCAAAGACGGTGCGGCCCTGGTGACCGACAACGGTCAACACATCCTGGACGTGGTGGGGCTTCAGATCGCCGATCCGCTGGCGTTCGAGAGCCAGGTCAACCAATGGCCGGGCGTGGTGACAGTGGGCGTGTTTGCCCACCAGAAAGCCAGCGTGTGCCTGCTGGGCACGTCCGCTGGCGTGAAAACGCTGGCTTTCTGACGACCGTCTGGCTGGGGCCAGGATCAAAAACGGATGCCAGCCGGATTGCTCGGCGCTGGTGCGACCGGAACCGGCGCTTCGACCGGCTGTGCCGGACGAGGGCGTGCCGCGTTGGTGTTGGCTGGCGGAGTTTCCACGGGTTTGACCGCCACCAGCGGCGTGGCGGCCGGGCGCCGGTAGCTGGCGGGCAGCTGAGATTGTTTGGGGTAACCCGCCGCATCGAGGAACTGGGTCCACTCGCTGTCGGAGTAGCCCTTGATCTGTTGCCCGCCAATCGTCAGAAAAGGCAATGAGCTTTCGCCACTGACGCGCTTGAGCGCTTCGGTGTCTTCAAACGTGTTCACCGTTCTTTCGGCGTAGGGAATGCCACGCGCGTTGAGCAGGTTGCGACCGCTGTTGCAGGGCGCGCAGTCGCTGCTGGTGTACAGCGTCACGGGGAAGCGGTTGGCCACCTGGCGCAACTCGAAGGGCAGTGCCGCTCCGCCAGCGCTGCCCGCTCCCGCGGCAGCACCTGCCTGCCGCACCGTGGCACCACTGGGGGGCGGCTGGTCAGAGTAGGTGACACGGCCGTCGGGACCGACGATGCGGTAGACCCCCTGGGCCGTGGCCACCGTGGCCAGCAGACCCAAGGCCACACAGGCTGCAAAGCTCACAGCATGTGAACGGGTGATCGGGCGGTGGGCGTTCATGAAAGCTCCTATCGGCAGGTGGGCGGGGAAATCAAGCCATGCCCTGGTGGCGCAGCAAGGCGTCGATGCTCGGCTCGCGGCCGCGGAAGTCCTTGAAGGACTCCATGGCCGGGCGGCTGCCACCAGCTTCCAGGATGGCCTGGCGGTAGCGGCGGCCGGTGGACACATCCAGCGTGCTCTGGCCCAGCGCCTGCGCCGCTTCTTCGAAGGCCGCATAGGCGTCGGCCGACAGCACCTCAGCCCATTTGTAGCTGTAATAGCCAGCCGAATAACCCCCGGCAAAAATGTGGCTGAAGGTGTGTGGTGTGCGGCTGTAAGGCGGTGGGCTCAACACGGCCACTTCGTTGCGCACCTGCTGTTGCAGCGCCAGGATGGCCTCGCCCGTGGTGGTTGGCGGGGTCTGGCTGTGCAGCAGCATGTCGAACAGGGCGAACTCCACCTGGCGCAAGGTCTGCAGCCCGCTCTGGTAGTTCTTGGCGGCCAGCATCTTGTCGAACAGCGCGCGCGGCAGCGGTTCCCCGGTGTCGACGTGGGCGGTCATGTGCTTGAGCACGTCCCATTCCCAGCAGAAGTTTTCCATGAACTGGCTGGGCAGTTCCACCGCGTCCCATTCGACGCCGCTGATGCCGGACACGTCTCGTTCGTTCACCTGCGTCAGCAGGTGGTGCAGTCGGCGAAGTTGCACACCAGGTGGGCCACCGGTGTCTGCAGTGCCCCCGTGTCCGGGCGCAGCCAGCGGGCGCGCACATCGTCCATCCAGGCGCCGCCGCGTTTGCCGGTGCGGGCTGCCGGGTCGAGGTAGAACTGGCCGACCAGCTGGGCACCGGTGGGCGTGCTGCGCTCGATGCGATAGAACTCCACCGATGGGTGCCAGACCGGCGCGCTGTCGCGGCGGATCGCCACCTCGAACAAGGTTTCGACGATCTGGAACAGACCAGCGAGCACCTTGGGGGCGGTGAAATAAGGTTTGACCTCCTGCTCGCTGAAGGCGTAGCGCGCTTCCTTGAGTTTTTCACTGATGTAGGGCCAGTCCCAGGCTTGCGGGTCTTGCAGGCCCAGGTGCTGGGCGGCGAAGGCGCGCAGGTCGGCCAGGTCTTGTTCAGCGTAGGGGCGTGCCTTCTGGCCCAGGTCGCGCAGGAAGCCGATCACTTGCTCGGGCGACTCGGCCATCTTGGGCACCAGCGACACATCGGCAAAGTGTCGGTAGCCCAGCAGCTGGGCTTCTTCGTGGCGCAACGCCAGCAGCTCGCCCATGATGGCGGTGTTGTCGAACTTCACCGCCTCGCCTTCGGCCTGCTCGCTGGCTCGCGTCACGTAGGCCTTGTACAGAGTTTGCCGCAGCGCGCTGTTGTGGGCGAACTGCATCACCGGCAGGTAACACGGCATCTTGAGCGTGAGCTTGTGGCCGGTTTTGCCTTCGGCCTGGGCCGCAGCAGCCGTGGCCTGGAGCACGTCGTCGGGCACACCCGCGAGCTGCTGGGCATCCACCAGCAGCGAGAACGCATCGGTGGCATCGAGCGCGTTTTCACTGAATTTTTGCGCCAGCTCGGCGTGTCGTTCCTGGATCTGGGCGAAGCGCTCCTTGGCTGCGCCCTGCAGGTCGGCGCCACCCAGCACGAAACCGCGCATGGCGTTTTTGTGGGCCTGCGCTTGCTCGGTCGAGAGGCTGGCCGGGTCCATGGCCTTGTACTTTGCGTACAGGCGCTCGTCGGCACCCAGGCGGGTCCAGAACTCGGTGACCTTGGGCAGGGCTTCGTTGTAAGCGGCGCGCAGTTCGGGCGTGTCGGCCACGCTGTTGAGGTGGCTCACCGCGCCCCAGGCGCGCCCCAGGCGTTCTGTCGACACGTCCAGCGTACGCGCCAGCTCGTCCCACACGGGTGGGAATCCCGGGTCGGTGACCCGTTCCAGTGCAGCGCTGGCGTCTGCCAGCAAGACTTCCATGGCTGGGGCGACATGGCCGGGTTCAATGGCACCGAACAGTGGCAAGTCGGTGAAATCGAGCAAGGGGTTGGCGTTGCGGTTGTTCATGCGGTCTCAGATGATGCGCTGCAAATGAAGTTCAAGCCGCGCTGGCTCACCAAAGGCCAACTGCAGCGCCGGCGGGGCCTACTGTGCGCTTTTCTTGATGCTTTTTTTCAGCACCTTGGCGCGTTTCACCTGGCCTCCGGTCGTCAGTCGCTGGTTGCCGAGCACCCTCACCACCTTGACTTCGGGCCGCTGGCCCCCGCGCTTGCTGAACTTCAGCACTTTGACGTCTTTCGGCCCCGGCATGCGGTCCTCGTCGACCGCCTTGGCCTTCTCGGGCATCGGGCGCCACAGCACCAGCAATTTGCCAATGTGCTGGATCGGTGCGGCACCCAGCTCGTCGGCCAGGGTCAGCATCATGGCTTCGCGAGCGGCTCGGTCGTCGCTGAACACGCGCACTTTGATCAGACCGTGCGCCTTGAGCGCACCGTCAACCTCTTTCTTGACAGCGGCGGTCAGGCCGTCGCCACCGACGAGGACGACCGGGTCTAGGTGGTGGGCATCGGCTCGGTGGACTTTGCGCTGGGCGGGGGTGAGTGTGATCTGGGGCATGGGACAATTATCGTTTACACGAGAGCCGGGCGTTACCGATGGGCATGAAAGTCAAGACTCAGAGCAAGAAGGTCAACAAGGCCTGGCTCAACCAGCACGTCAACGACCCCTACGTGCGGCTCGCCCAGAAGGACGGTTACCGTGCCCGGGCGGCCTACAAGCTCAAGGAAATCGACGAGACGCTGGGCTTGATCCGCCCCGGCGATGTGGTGGTGGACCTGGGCTCCACGCCCGGTGCCTGGAGCCAGTATGTGCGCCGCAGACTCAGCCCCCAGGGCGCAGCGGTCGGCGAGCTGCACGGCCAGATCATCGCGCTCGACTTGCTGCCCATGGACCCTGTGGAGGGCGTGCACTTCATTCAGGGCGACTTCCAGGAACCCGCGGTGCTGGCGGAACTGGAGCAAGCACTGGTGGACCGCCGGGTGGATGCTGTCGACCTGGTTGTGTCGGACATGGCGCCCAACCTGTCGGGCATCGGTTCGGCAGACGCTGCGCGGATTTCCACCCTGGTGGAGTTGGCCGTGGAGTTTGCCAAGGGCCATCTCAAGCCCGACGGTGCCCTGGTGGTGAAACTGTTCCACGGCGGGGCCTACGACCCCATGGTGGCGCTGTTCCGCCAGACCTTCAAAGTGGTCAAGCCCATCAAGCCCAAGGCCTCCCGCGACAAATCGTCTGAAACCTTTCTGGTGGGACGGGGTCTGAAACAGGCCTCCGCAAGGTGATTCGCTGCAGTTCCGCTTGCGATCTGCCGAAATCACCCTCATGTGCCCCATTGACAACGAACAAGACATGGATCAAGGGCAGGGCTTCTTGAAAGTCCTAAAATGACACGTATATGTACCTTTCCGACAAACTTGTAGCCAGGAGCCGCACTTGAACAACCAGTGGTTCTCGAAAATCGCCGTGTGGATGGTCATCGCCATGGTGCTTTTCACCGTCTTCAAACAGTTCGACGGTCGCACGGCCGCCGGTGCGGGGCACGTTGGCTACTCCGAATTCCTGGACCAGGTGAAGGCCCAGCAAATCAAGAGCGCCACGATCCAGGAAGGCCAGGGCGGCACCGAGATCGTCGCGATCACCCAGGACGACCGCCGTATCCGCACCACCGCGACCTACCTGGACCGCGGACTGGTCGGCGACCTGATCAACAACAACGTCAAATTCGACGTGCGTCCGCGGGAAGAAGGTTCGTTGCTGATGACCTTGCTGGTGAGCTGGGGTCCGATGCTGCTGTTGATCGGCGTCTGGATTTACTTCATGCGCCAGATGCAGGGCGGTGGCAAAGGCGGAGCGTTCAGCTTCGGCAAAAGCAAAGCCCGCATGCTCGACGAGAACAACAACACCGTCACCTTTGCCGACGTGGCTGGCTGCGATGAGGCCAAGGAAGAGGTGAAGGAGGTCGTCGACTTCCTGAAAGACCCCGCAAAATTCCAGAAGCTGGGTGGTCGCATCCCGCGCGGCCTGTTGCTGGTCGGCCCGCCCGGCACCGGCAAAACGCTGTTGGCCAAGGGCATCGCGGGCGAGGCCAAAGTGCCTTTCTTCAGCATCTCGGGCTCGGACTTCGTGGAAATGTTCGTCGGCGTCGGCGCGGCCCGCGTGCGCGACATGTTCGAGAACGCCAAGAAGAACGCACCCTGCATCATCTTCATCGATGAAATCGACGCCGTTGGCCGCCAGCGCGGCGCCGGTCTGGGCGGTGGCAACGACGAACGCGAGCAGACCCTCAACCAGATGTTGGTGGAGATGGACGGCTTCGAGACCAACCTGGGCGTGATCGTGGTGGCCGCCACCAACCGCCCGGACATCCTGGACGC
>JALOSH010000319.1 GCA_025458545.1 Hydrogenophaga sp. | reverse complement strand
GGATGAAGAAACAGCCCGCACGGCCGAGCTGTTCCTGTCTTTGAGGGGCAAGCATTCGCTGATGGTGGTGGAGCACGACATGAGCTTCATTCGTGCGATTTCGGAGAAGGTCACTGTGCTTTGTGACGGGTCTGTGCTGGCTGAGGGGACGCTGGATGAGGTGCAGGCGGATGAGCGGGTGATCGAGGTTTATCACTTTCTTTTGCTTCGCCAAAAGAAAGTAAGCAAAGAAAAGGCGAGCCGACGACCGTGCCGCTGCGCGGTTCCTTGCGCTGCTCGGTTCGCGGGGGAAATTCGCAAACTAGTCCGCTGCGCGGCCGTCGGACATGCGAATTTCTGATCCCCGCGCCCCTGCGCTGCTCAGCCCGGTCGGACGGCACAAGCGGGAGCGGGCTTCCCTTCTCGCCACTGTGGTGGCCTGAGGTGGATTCCGTACCCGATTTCCGCCGTCATGCGCTGGCGAGTAGCGCAGGGCTGGGCGGAAACAGGGCTGCGCATGTCCGAAGGCCGCGTAGCGGACAAGTTTGCGCAGACCCCGCCCGGACCGAGCAACGCAGCGTGCCCGCAGCGAAGCGCAGGGACAGCGCATCCGGCTCGCCTTTCTTTTGGCTACTTTTCTTTGGCGAACACATCCTGCGCAACGTCAACCTCACCGCCGAACTCGGCAAGGTCACCGTGGTGCTCGGCCGCAACGGCGTGGGCAAGACCACGCTGCTCAAGTCCCTCATGGGCCTGGTGCCCATCAAGAGCGGCAGCATCACGCTCAACGGCACCGCCATCGACAAAGCCACACCCTACGAACGCGCCCGCCAGGGCATTGGATTCGTGCCACAAGGACGTGAGATCTTCGGACGCTTGACCGTGCAGGAAAACCTGCTCATGGGGCTGGCCACCAAGAAGGGGAGCACGCCGATTCCGGCGGAGCTGTTCGAGCTGTTCCCGGTCTTGAAGCAGATGCTGGGCCGCAGAGGCGGCGACCTCTCGGGAGGCCAGCAGCAGCAGCTGGCCATTGCGCGGGCACTGGCGGCCGGCCCGAAGCTGCTGATCCTGGACGAGCCCACCGAAGGCATCCAGCCCAACATCATCAAAGACATCGGCAAGGTGATCCGCATGCTGGCCGACCGCGGCAACATGGGCATCGTGCTGGTGGAGCAGTACTACGACTTCGCCGAAGAACTGGCCGACCAGTACGTGGTGATGGAGCGCGGCGAGGTGATCGCCAGTGGCCCGGGCAGCGAGATGCAGGCGAAGAACATCCGCCAGCTGGTGGCGATCTGAAGAATCGGAACACCAACACCGAACCAAGCGACCTCCGGCGCGCGTGGCCCATCCGGGAACAGCGCGGAACCGGCTTCGCCGGGCCGCAGCTGTTGCCCCTTGAGGGGCTGAGCGGCTACACAAAGTGAGCCGCGATGGGGGTGGTCCTGTCTACCCCCCGGCGTTCACTTTGGCCAGGAGCCCTTCTGTGCTGGGTGCCTTGTAGCCCGATGAGATGGACAGCCCGCCCGCCGCGCGGCCAGTGGCGGCTTGCTCGCCGAGCCCTGCGTGGATGTCGGTGGTGCGGTAGCGTTCGCGCAGCACCTGGGCTTTCTTGAGCAGTTCTGCATGGTCCGGGATGCGGCCCTGGTAGCGCTGCAGCACCAGGTGGGCGGACTCGATGATCTTGGCGTTGAGCGTGCGCTCGCCGTCGTCCAGCAACTGGACCACGGCGCCTTGCGGGTCGCCTTTCAGACTGAGCCCCATGGCATGTTCGGTGAGTTTGAGGATGTCGCTGTGCGCCTGGCGGATGCGGTTGATGAAATCGCTGCGCCCGACCGCCGCACAGGCCAGCAGCTCGGTGAGCGCGCGGCTGGTGCAGAAGCGCAGGCCCATGGTGTCCACCGCGGCGTCCACTTCGTAGAGCTGGATGGAGCGGATCGCCAAGCGGGTCATGAGGCCCAGCAGGTTGCTGGCCGACTCGAAATCGAAGTCGGCGTTGTGAATCGTCTTGGCCATGCGCCGCACTTCTTCGAGCGCGCGGGCGGTCTGGTAGTCCTGGATCGCCTGCAGCGCCTGCACCACCTCCAGCAGGCGCAGCAGGCGGGGCTTCTCGGGGTGGCGCGAACGCAGGTGCTCCAGGCTCTCGGCGCAGCGCAACAGTCCGCGCTGGTCGTTGTTATCCAGCCGCGCGAAGGCCAGCAGCACCAGGGCTTGCGGGTCGTAGAGTTTGGAGTCCAGTCCGATGCGGGTGGCGCGGTCGAGCAGCTCGATGCCTTCGCCGCGTTCCCCCGCGTACCAGGCCATCATCCCGTGCTTGAGCAGGCGGTTCACCGACGCCGGGGTCAGCTTGGTCGACATCTTGAAGGTATTGAGCGCGTTCTGAAAATTGCCCAACTCGAACTGAGCGCGCCCCATCACGTCGTAGGCATCGGTGTAACCCGGATCGGTCTCGATCAGGCTTTCCAGTGTGGAGGTGGCTCGCTGCGGGTAACCGGCTTCGAGCTGTGCCCGCGCCACGCCCAGCTTGGCCCAGGGCAGCGTCTTGGATTGCACCACCGCTTCGTAGAGTTTTTCGGCTTCGCCCAGCTGACCGTTGCGCAGCATGAGTTCGGCACCGATGCGTGCCGCGTACAACCAGTAGGGCTTGCGTTCGTCGAAGTGGGCCTTGCACAGCGCCGCCGCTTCCGTGAGCTGCTCGGCATCGATGGCTTGGAAGATATCCTGCAGCGCCGCCTTGCGCTCGCGGGCCTGGTGGATGCGCTCGACCAGTCCCGCTGCGGTGTGCGGCTTGAGCAGATAGGCGTCCAGCGCCGACTCGGCGGCCTCGGCCACTTTGCTGTACGAAGCCTCCGCCGTGACCATGACGAACACGGTGTAGAAGGGCAGCAGCTGGTGGCGCCGCAGCTCGTCCAGCAGCTCCTGGCCGGTGGTGTCTTCGCGCTCGAAGTACTGCTCCGAGATCACCACATCGTAAGAACCCATTTCCAGTTTGCTGCGCGCGTCCACCAGACGCGCGCACTGCACGATGGTGCCCACGCCGGCGTCGCGCAACTGGTTCACGATGATGGACCGCGACTGCGGGTTGCCGTCGACAACCAGCGCTCGTGCATCGTGCAGTTCGGTGGAATAGGCAGACATGGGTGGACGCGTGGGTAGGCGGGCAGGTACAAGGGCTGCAACTTGCATTCTGCGCGGCCAGCGTTTGGCCAAAGCGGGGAACTGCGCCCGGAAGACGGCGCTGATTCGCGGTCTTGGCGGGTCAGACGCGCCAGATCCTGGGGGCGACGCTGCCCAGGCCCCAGGCGGCCGGTCGCAGCGCAGCCCACACCTGTTGCAGCCCGGTCATCAGCGGTTCCACCAGGGGCGCGACCGCCCGCACCACCAGCACCTGCGGGTGCGGGCAGGTGGCGCCAGCCGCCACGCCCGCCGGCACGCCGGGCAAGACCGAGCGCACCACCTCCAGCAGATGCTCGCGACGCTCGCGGGCGAAGGGGCTGCCGCTGGCCAGCACCAAGGTGCCCATGCAGCGCTGGCCATTCAGCCCGAGCGGGGAATCCAGCAGCCGGGTGTCGCTGGCCTCGATGCGAGCCCGCTCCAGCCAGAGCCCGGGCAGCTCCAGCCGTTGGCTGAAACAGCCGTGGGTGAAGGGTTGGTCGGCGTTGGGCAGGCCCAGGGCCGTCACGTCCCAGGCCAGCAACTCGGCGCCTTCGCCCAGGGTGGCGCTCACGCTGTTATGAGCCTCGCAGCCGGGGTAGGCAATGGCTTCCAGTGGTAGCCACTCCAAGCGCGCGCCGGGCTCCAGCGTCAGCCTGACCTGCTGGGTGGCGGACAGGCCGTCGGACGCATAAAAGCGCGCCGCGCCCGGTGTGCTGACCAGGCCGTGCGCGCCAGCGCCCACGTTCACTTGGATGTCCAGCGTGTCCCCGCCCACCAGACCACCAGGCGGGTGCACCACCACGTTGTGACAGATGCCGTCGCCCTCGGGGTACAGGCTTTTGAGAATG
>JALOSH010000031.1 GCA_025458545.1 Hydrogenophaga sp. | reverse complement strand
TGCCGCCAGAAATGCTTCACCCGGGGGCTGCCGTCGGGGTGCAAAAAATCGGCATGGGCCAGCGCCAGGCCGCCATCGATCAGGCCCAGCACTTTGCCCTTCAGCTTGCCCAGCACCGGTGTGGGCGGTGAAGTGGCCGTGGCGGGGTTGATCAGTGGCCCGGTGTGGTGCTCCACCGGCAAGCCCAGCTCGTAGCGCTGCACCAGCTGGCGCAGCCGGGGCTGTCGGCGCAGTGCGGTGAAAAAACCTTTGGTGGCGCGGGCAGAACAAAACCGCAGACCGGGTCGGCCGAGGTAGGCCGGCGGAACCTGGAGCCAAGCGGTCTGGCTGGCGCGCACCAGGTCGATCACCTCGGCATCGGCAGCCAGTTCGATCACGATCGGCAGCCACAGCGGCTGGGCCTTCGCGCCCGGCCCGAAGCGGTAGCCCGAGAAGCGGTCCGCCTCGGCCCAGGCCAGGTAGGGATCGGTTCCGTCGACGGTCTCCGGTGCGGACCAGTCGAGTCCCGTTACACGCCCTTTGGGCAGCGGCTGCCAGGGCAGGGTGGGGCCGGTGGCGACCATCACCGCCACTCTTCAAGCGCTTCTTGCCACAGCCAGGCCAGCATGGGGCCAGCGGCCAGCGCGACGGCTGGACCGCTCACGCTGCCTGCACCACTGTCCAGCGCGTCGTGCAGGCGGAAGTCTTTGGGTTCGTTGCCGGTGTCCACGAACAGGCGGCCGTCAAAACCGCGGTGTTTCATGCTCACGCCGGTGCTGCGGCCAATCAGGAACTCACCCAGCGCGGTGCCGAGCAGTCGCCCCACGGCGCTGTCCACCGGGAAATGAACGCCGGCCACGGTGCGGTTGATGGCGATGCGCGCCGCCAGGCGCTGCAGCTGCTCGCGGCAAGCCTTGCCGTTGGCAGCGGCCGGGTTGGCGGCGTTGAGCAGGGCTTCGAGCACGGTGGCCACAATGAAGGCTTCGGTGGCGTGGCCGCTGGGCCAGGCGCCATGCCCTGGCGTCGGGATCATCGGCTGGATCTGTGGCGACAGCTCGACCGGGCGCGCGCTGGCGAAGACGTGCTTGAACCGCATGTGCACATGAACCGAGAACAGAAAGGCCAAGTCCAGCAGTTGCAGGGTTTTTTTATGGCGGTGCGGCAGGATGCCCACCACCGAAGCCCAGAAGGGAACGGGCGGGGACAATTGCGCCACGATCTCGGCGGCGCGGTCGGGGCGCAAGTCGGCGTAGGCGGCCACCAGATCGAGCTGTTTCTTGAAGATCGCCTTGCTGGGCGCCCGCAGCGTGACGAGCGGCCTGCGCTTGATGGGGCTGGCGTGCAGGTTGGCGTGTTCCAGCACCGCCTGCTTGCTCGCGTTCTGCGTGGTGAACACCAGGCCTTCGAGCAGCTCGCTCATGCAGGCCGTGACGCGTGGCCCTTCTTCCCAGCGGCTGAGGCTGGCGGGTTTGTCGAAACCCAGGTCTGTTGGGTCAAGTGTGTCGCCAACGAATGGCCCGACCACAGCGGCGCGGCTGAGCGTGAGGGCGTCGGGCGAGGTGATTGACCCGTGGTAGCCCGCACCCCCACTTGCTCCACCACTCGCTCCACCACTCGCTCCACCACTCGCTCCACCACTCGCTCCACCACTCGCTCCACCACTCGCTCCACCACTCATGACCATCACTCCTTGCAGTTACTGATTCGGCACCCCAAGTTGAGAGAATGCCTTTGCCACACGCTGACGAAACGGGCTGCTGCCGCCCGAGGCCAGGTATTGGGCAATCGTGAGCTGGGGTTGCAACGAACGAAGCAACACCACGGTCTCTTGCGCTTCCGCGATCTTTCCCATCTCGAATTGCGAGGTGGCAAGGCATCGAATGGTGGGGAGGTGGTAGCGATTCTTTTTCAGCGAGGCATGGCAAAGGGTCACAGCCTTGTCCCATTGGCCCAATGCGGCGTTGCTGGTGGCCAGCATCATCTCGAAGTAGTACTTCTGAGGATCCAGGGGCGATAGGTGGAGTGCGGTCTCCGCTTCAATCACCGAGTCCTCCGGCGTACCCCACATGGAAGACCAGACGCTGCTGTACAACCAGGCCATGGGGTCGTTGGGATTGCTCTGGGTGGCGTCTTGCAGCAAACGGCGCGAAACGTCCACGTCTTTTCCCATGTGACACAGCGCGTGGCCCTTGATGGCCATGGCCAGCGAGCTGTTGGGCTCCAGATCGAGCGCCCGGTCGGCAATGCCAATGGCGCGCTGGAACTCTTTGGCCGGGTCCTCTGCCAAGCCCTGAACCACCTGCATGATGTGCCATTTGGCCAACCAGGCCCAGGGCGCGGCCACGCGTTTGTGACGGTCCACCACCGCTTCGAGCAAGACGAAGCTGCGCTCCAGGTCGCGCTTGGTGGAGCGGTGCATGAGGGTGATGCCGCCGAGCATGAGCGCGCTGCTGTCGAGCCGCGGCAGCGCCAGGGTGAGGGTGCGCTGTACCTCGGCGTCCAGCAGGTGGTGGGCACAGGCCACCGAAAGTTGCTGGAGCAGTTCGCTCTGGTCCTGAAGAAGGTCGGCGGTGTCACCGCTCAGTCGCTCGGCCCAAACCAGTTCATGGCGCCGCGTGTGGGTCAGCTCGGCCATGATGACCACCCGGTCGCCGAGCGTGAAGTAACTGCCGCTCAGCACGAAGTTGGCGTCGAGCCCGGCGTCGATCTCGCTCATGCTGGCATGGCGGCCACGGAAGGCTGCGGTGGACAGGCGCGAGATCACCCGCAGGTCCTGGCTGCGCGAAAGCTGGGCGATCACGCCATCGGCGATCAGGTCGCCGATCACAAACTGTTCAGGCGACTGGCTTCGGCATTCGAATGGAATGACCGCGATGGTGGGGCGGAAGTCGGTGACCGGTCCGCTCGGCTGCCGTGGCCGGGTGTGCGGCATGTGACCGCTGGCCGGGTGTACCTGCCAGGTCCGAACCGGTTCGGGCCAGTGTTTGAGATAGCTCTCGCCCATGTCTTCCATGTCGCCATCGACGCCGTCCACCAACTGGTCGTGCACGCTGGCGGTGATGACGGTTTCGCCTGGCGCCGCCAGATCGGCCACCCGGGCCGCCAGGTTCACGCCGTGGCCATAGACGTCATTGGCGTCCACGTAAATGTGGGTCGCGTTGATGCCGGCGCGCAAGTGCAACTGCTCTTCGGCGGGCAGCGACCGGTTGGTGGGTTCGAAGAAGCGGTGCAGGTCCAGCGCCGCGTGCACCGCGTGGTCGGGACGCTCGAATTCGGCCAGGATGCCGTCGCCCAGGCTCTTGACCAGCCGGCCATCCCGGGCGGGCAGCACAACGGTGCGGACATGCTGCAGGAAGCGTTGCCAGTGGCCCACCACGCCCGCCTCGTTGGCGGCCATCAAACGAACCGACTCGACCAGGTCCATCACCAAGACCACCTTGTTGTGTAGCAGAGGCAGCGAAGGGGCGAAAGCCTCTGCGTCTGCGCTCTGGGCTGGCATCTTGCTGGGCGGTGGCGGAACTGTCATGCCTCGGATGGGGTAAGTCGTTGGTTGCAGTTTCTCACAGACAGTCGGTGCGCCCAAGTCGGTCTTGCAAGGGCAACCGTCACCAACACTCCCCAGGTTCGGAAAAAGAAAAGCCGGCGGTTGCCGGCTTTCCTGTCGGTGGGCAACACGCTGTGCGTGAAGCCCCGTTGCCCGATCACTTCAGGTGTTCGTTGATCATCTTGGTCATTTCGAACATCGAAGCCTGGGCCTTCTTGAAGATTTCCTTCAGCTTGGCGTCGGCGTTGATCATGCGCTTGTTGGCCGCGTCCTGCAGCTTGTTCTTCTTGATGTATTCCCAGACCTTCTTGGTCACCTCGGTGCGCGGGATCGCGCTGCTGCCCACGATGGCGGCCAGGGCGGCGCTGGGGGTCATGGCCTTCATGAAGGCGGCATTGGGTGTGCGCTTCTTGGCGGGAGCGGCTTTCTTGGCAGGGGCTGCCTTCTTGGCCGGGGCGGCTTTCTTGGCAGGAGCCGCTTTTTTGGCTGGAGCGGCCTTTTTAGCCGGTGCAGCTTTCTTGGCCGGAGCGGCCTTCTTCGCAGGAGCGGCTTTTTTGGCCGGTGCAGCCTTCTTTGCGGGAGCCGCTTTTTTAGCGGGAGCTTTCTTTGCAGTTGCCATGGTTGGATGTCCTTCTAGAAGTGGATCGATGACCAGCAGAAAACGCGCTTCCTCACTGGTGACTCGCATGCTAATGGAGTTGCATGCGCATTCCAAGGAGGTTGCCCCGGTTTTTTGCAGGTTTTCAGAGGGAAAACGCAGCAGATTGGCCGGGAAAACAACACTTGAACGACCGACCGCCGAAAGCCGCCTGTCAGAGGCCACGGTCATGCTCAGAATTCATCTTCGTGTGCAATGTCCAGAAGCGGGTTCGATTCCATGATGTCCTCCCTCACTTTTTCGTGCTGTGATCTGTGCGACGCTTATAAAAGCGATGTCTCTGGTGCGTTCCGCGTACTGCCACCGGTGTTCCGCGGGTTCGGTTCGGTGCAGCGCTTCGCCGGTCCGGTGGTCACGGTGAAGTGCTTCGAAGACAACACGCCGGTGAAGGCTGCGGTGGAAACCCCGGGCGAAGGGCGGGTGCTGGTGGTGGATGGCGGCGGCTCGTTGCGCCGTGCCTTGCTGGGCGGCAGCCTCGGCGCGGCCGCCGCGCGCAATGGGTGGGCGGGTGTGGTGATCGACGGCTGCGTTCGCGACGTGGCCGAACTGCGCGAGAGCGCGGTGGGCATCCGCGCGCTGGCCGCCATGCCGCTGCCCACCGAGCGCAAGCAAGGCGGTCTGCGCGATCTGGCGGTGCAGATCCAAGGTGTATGGGTGCGTCCCGGTGACTGGCTCTACGCCGACGAGGACGGCATCGTGGTCAGCGACCGCCCGCTGCACGCCGCGGTCTGATCAGACCGACAGGCCCTTGAAGAGCATGTAGGCGGCCAGCAGGTAGAGGACGCCAGCGAACACCCGCTTGAGCGACTTGACCGGCAGGGCGTGGGCCGCCTTGACGCCCAGCGGTGCCATCAGCACGCTGGCAACGGCGATGACCAGCAGCGCGGGCAGGAACACATAGCCCAGCGAAGCCTCGGGCCGACCCGCTACCCCCTGACCGGAGATCACGTAGCCGATGGCATTGGCGAAGGCGATCGGAAAACCCAGCGCCGCGCTGGTGGCCACGGCGTTGTGGATGGCGACATTGCACCAGGTCATGAAAGGCACGCTGACGAAACCGCCACCCGCGCCGACCAGCCCGGACAGAAATCCGATGGCGCTGCCGGCACCGATCTGACCTGCCGTGCCGGGCAAGCCGCGTGAGGGCTTGGGCTTCTTGTCCAGCAGCATCTGCGTGGCCGAAAAACCGACGAAGGCAGCGAACAGCAGCGCCAGCCAGGAACCCTTCAACACAGCGAACACCCCGAGGCTGGCCACGGCCGCACCGAACACGATGCCCGGCGCCAGGCGCTTGACGATGTCCCAGCGCACGGCTCCCCGCTTGTGGTGCGCTCGAACGCTGGAAATGGAGGTGAAGATGATGGTGGCCATGGAGGTGGCGATGGACATCTTGATCGCGAGATCAGGAGCGACACCACGGCCGGAAAGGATCACGGTGATGAACGGCACCATGATCATGCCGCCCCCGACGCCCAGCAGCCCGGCCAGGAAACCGGTGCAAAGGCCGAGCAAGGCCAGCTCGATGACGAGGATGGGGTCGAGGGTCATGGGGATGAAGGCCAGGTGACCTTGGCCAGGGCTGCCGCGCGACCGCTGAGGGCCTCGTGGGAAGGGGGTATGAGGTGTCTGCAGTACCGCCAGACCGTCATCCTGAACCGGGGTTCAGGTGGGCCAGGGCAGCGTGACTTCGGGTTCATCTGACGCGAGATGCTCACACCCATCAGGCAATGTACCTAGCCCGTGCTCAATGAGCATTGGTTCAAGGAAATATAAAGCCCGGCGCGCACTGCAGACACCTCGAATTGTAGGTGCTGTGTCGCCGTTGTGTGGACCGCAGGTCCATAAAAAAGCCCTGTGTATGAAGGGCTGATCAGAGCAACTGGCCGTCGTTGCCCAGGGTGCTGTCCAGCCTGCGGATCAGTTCATCGATGCGGGCCTGAGCGGCGGGGTCTTGGTCGGAGACCAAGGCGCTCGACGGGTCGGCGAGCGGGGCGGTTTCGGTCTGTCCAAAAGCCGAATGCTCGAACTGCTCGGTTTCTTTTTGCGAGAGTTCAAAAGCCAGGTTCAGAGAGGCCAGGACCGCGATCCGGTCGCGGGCCTTCACCTTGCCCGCGTCGCGGATCCGGCACATGGCGGTGTCCACGCGCTCGACCGCGTCGAGCAACGCGGACTCGCCTCCCACCGGACAGGCGAGCAGGTAGCTCTGCCCCATGATCTGGACTTCGATCTGCTTGCTCGCCGGCTTGTTCATGCGCTGTCCTTGCGGTGGGCTTCAGCGGTGGCGGGCAGGCGATCGAGCAGGGCATCGATGCGCGCGCGCGCCGCGTTGAGTCGCGACTTGAGCGAATCGCGCTCGGTCTGCAGTGCCATCACCTGTTCGTGCAACAGCGTGTTGGTGCGTTGCAGTTCTTCATGGCGCAACAACAGGCGCTCCACACGCTCGGTGATCTGGTCAAGTTGCTTGGGGTCGGCCATGGTGGTCACGGGTTGATTTCACATTGTAGGGTTCCCGCAAGCACCCCGGGCTTAGAATGCCAGCCGTTGGTGCTCGCGGTGTGGTTCACACGCCGCAGTTCAACGGGAAGCAGGAGGGAAAGTTCACACGGACCGACCTAACCTGCGCTGCCCCCGCAACGGTAAGCAGACGGGATCTCTGATGTTTCAGGGTCTCCGCTTTCATCTCACAACCACTGGGCGCCGCCAGGCGCCTGGGAAGGTGATGAAGGTCGCTCTGCCAGCCCGGATACCGGCCAACGAGGTGGTGGTGCGTCCGCAAGGGTGCGCCGCCGTGACGCTCATGCACCGTCGGGGAAGGCGGTGAGAGCACATCATCTTGTCTGTTCTGATCCATGAAATCCCGCAATCCGCGCGCAGGCCTTGCTGCGCTGCCTTTGGCCTTGATGGCCACTTTGCCTTCCCACGCACAAACCAGTGCGACCCTGCCAGAAACCGTGGTGACCGCCACGCGCAGCACCCAGTTGCTCAGTGCCGCGGTGCCGCACACCACGGTCATCACCCGCGATGACATCGAGCGCTCCCAGGCCAGTGACCTGGTCACGCTGCTGCAGCGTGAAGCTGGCCTGCAACGCACGCAGAACGGCGGTGTGGGGACCGTCTCCAGTGTGTTCATGCGGGGTGCACCATCGCTGCAGACCTTGGTGCTGATCGACGGCGTGCCGCTGAACAAACAGGACGCGTCCGGCGCGGTCAGCCTGGAACACCTGATGCTCGACAACGTGGAGCGCGTGGAGATCGTTCGCGGCAATGTGTCGGCCATTTATGGTTCGGGCGCCATTGGTGGCGTGATCCAGATCTTCACCCGCACGGGGTCGAGGGAGCCTTCGGCCAACGTCGTTCTGGATCTCGGGCCCCGAAACACCCGCAAGCTGGCGGCTCAGGTCGGCGGTACCCTGGGCACGACGTCGATCAGTGCCGGCGCTTCGCGCTTCTTGACCGATGGCTTTTCATCGGTCAACAGTGTTCAGCTGCCCACTGCCAACCCGGACGCCGATGGCTACCGCAACACCTCGTTCAATCTGTCGGTGTCCCAGCAGTTGGCAGCGGGTCACCAGATGGGCTTGCGTGTCTCGCGCTCCGATGGCGACACCGACTACGACAACGCCTTTGGTGGCGCTGCAGATTTTCAAACCTCATCCACCCGCCTGGGCCAAGCCAGCCTGTTTTCCGACAACACCTGGGGCGGCTGGCGCAGCCGGGTCGTGCTGAGCGAACAGACCGACCGCAGCACGACCTTCGACAACGGGACCTTCGGTTCGAGCGACAGCTTCGACACCCGGGTGGCCATGCTCAACTGGACCAACAACCTCAAACTGGGCCAGGACTGGCTGCTCACGGCCGGTGTCGAGCGCCAGCGGCAGCGTGTGAACACCGGTTCGAACGTTTACGCGACCTACGACGTCCAGCGCAATGCCTCGGCCGTTTTTGCCGGCATCGAAGGCGAGGCAGGCCCAGGTCTGGTGCAGTTGAATCTGCGGCGTGACAAGGTCGGTGCGCTCGCGAAGTCCACCGGTTACCTGGGCTACAGCCTGCCGCTGGACGATCGGTTCAAGTTGATCGCCAGCAGTTCCACCGCATTCAATGCGCCGCCGCTGGGCTATTTGTTCGCACCCGGATTTGGCAACCCGAACCTGAAGCCGGAGCAGGCGCGAAGCCACGAACTGGGTGCTCAGTTCGAGAGCGGTGCACAGCTCTTGCGCGCCACGTATTTCAAGACCCAGGTCAAGGACCAGCTGGATTACAGATTTCCGCGCTTTGAAAACATCGGGCGAACCAGCAACCAGGGTCTGGAGATTTCCTACAAAGGCCAGTGGGGCGACACCCGTCTGCGCGGCAGCCTGACGCGCCAGGACCCCGTCAACGACATCACCGGTCAACCGCTGACGCGCCGTGCCAAGACGCTCTGGTCTCTGGGTGTTTCGCAGCCCGTGGCGGGTGTGCTGTTCGATGCCGACCTGCGCCACAGCGGTACCCGCAATGACAGCTACAGCGATCCGGCCACCTTTGCGGCTGTGAACACCAGTTTGAAGAAGTACACGGTCCTGGACCTCGCGGCTTCCTACAAACTGCGCGCCGACCTGGAGCTGCGTGCCCGCCTCGACAATGTGGGCAATGCGAGCTACCAGACCGTGTACAGCTACAACCAGCAGCCGCGCAGTCTGTACCTGGGCCTGACCTGGCGGCCCCGGTTCTGACCCAAGACAAGTAGCGCACCATGTTGCACGGCCCACAACGCATCGTCTGTCTCACCGAAGAAACCACCGAGTGGCTGTACCGGCTGGGGCAGGAGGCGCGGATCGTGGGCATCTCGGGTTACACGGTGCGGCCGCGCCGGGCGCGTGAGGAGAAGCCCAAGGTCAGCGCCTTCCTCAGCGCCAAGATCGACAAGATCCTGGCGCTGCAGCCCGACTGTGTGTTTGGCTTCTCCGATCTGCAGGCCGACATTGCGGCGGCGCTGATCCGTGCCGGCGTGCAGATCACGGTGTTCAACCAGCGCAGCGTGGACGAGATTTTTTCCATGCTGTACCAGGTGGCGGCCATGGTGGGTTGTGTCGATGAGGGTTTGGCACAGATCGGCCAGATGCGCGAGCGGCTGGCGCAGATCGACGCCGCCGCGCGATCGCTGCAGGCCACGGGCAAACGCCGACCGCGCGTGTATTTTGAAGAATGGGACGAGCCGCAGATCAGCGCTATCCGCTGGGTGTCGGAGCTGATCGGCATCGCGGGCGGGGACGACGTCTTTCCAGAGCTGGCGCGCGAACCCATGGGCAAGCAGCGCATCATTGCCGACGGTGCCAGCATCGTGGCACGTGCGCCCGACATCATCGTGGGCTCCTGGTGCGGCAAGCACTTCCGCGCGGGAAAGGTGTCCTCGCGGCCCGGCTGGCAGGACGTGCCGGCGGTCCGCGACGGTCAGCTGTTCGAGATCAAGTCGGCCGACATCCTGCAGCCCGGTCCGGCCGCGCTCACCGACGGGGTGGAGCAACTGCACCGCATCATCACCGATTGGACGATGAAACATGGCTGAGATCGCCCGCAGCGAACTCATCCTCGGCGGCCAGAAAAGCGGCAAGTCGCGCCGCGCCGAGACGCTGGCTCGCCATTGGCTGGGCGCTGCCCCCGACCGCGCTGCGCTGCTGATCGCCTCTGCTTTGCCGGGCGACGCCGCGATGCGCGAACGCATTGAGCGCCACCAGCGCGACCGGGCCCGGCGCGTGCCGGGTCTGCAGACGCTGGAGGAGCCACTCGATCTGGCCGCTGCGCTGGAAAAACACAGCACACCGCAAACCCTGCTGGTGGTGGACTGCCTGACCTTGTGGTTGACCAATTGGTTGATGCCCGCCCAGGGCGATGCACGCAGCGAGGCCGAGGTGCAGGACGCCGTGGATGATCTGGTGAAGGCCGTGCAGCAGGCACCCGGGCCGGTGGTGTTGGTGGGCAACGAGATCGGTCTGGGCGTGATCCCGCTCGGGCGGGAGGTGCGCGGCTTTGTGGACGCGCTGGGGCTGCTCAACCAGTCCGTGGCCGGGGTGTGCGAGCGTGTGGTGTTCATGGCCGCGGGTTTGCCGCTGGTGCTGAAGGGATCGTTGTGATGGCCAGCCCCACCCCATGGTGTCTCCGTGTCATGGCCATGGGATTGATGCTGTTCCTGCAAGCCGCTTCGGCGGCGGGCGTGCAGGTGACCGATGAAAGCGGCGTCACCACACAATGGGCCACGCCACCGCAGCGCATCGTCTCGCTGCTCCCATCGCTGACCGAAACCGTGTGCGAGCTGGGCGCCTGCGACCGGCTGGTCGGCGTGGACCGTTTCTCCAACTGGCCCGCTTCGGTGAAGCCCTTGCCGCAGCTCGGTGGCGGCATCGATCCGAATGTGGAAGCCATCGTGGCCCTGCGGCCCGACGCGGTGCTGATCGCGGGTTCGTCGCGCGCGACCAACCAGTTGCGCGCGCTCGGGCTCAAGGTGGTGGTGCTGGAGCCCAAGGACGCGGCCGGTGTGCGGCGCGTGCTGGGCACGGTGGCGCAGATGCTGGGGGCCGATGCCCAGGCGCCGCAACGCATCTGGAACAGCATCGATGCCGCGGTGTCGGCGGCGGCGCAGACGCTTCCCGCCAGCGTGAAGCAGACCCGCGTCTATTTCGAAGTGAACAGCGCGCCGTACGGGGCGGGCGAGGCCTCGTTCATTGGCGAGCTGCTGGCGCGGCTGGGCGCGCGCAACATCCTGCCCGCCAGCATGGGGCCGTTCCCCAAGCTCAACCCCGAGTTTGTGGTGCGCGCCAACCCGGACCTGATCATGGTCGGCGACCAGAACTTCGCCGGCCAGACGCAGCGCCCCGGCTGGGCTGGCATCCGGGCTTTGCGCGAGGACCGGGTGTGTGTGTTCAGCGTGGCTGAATCCGACGTGCTGGTGCGGCCAGGCCCGCGCATGGCTGAGGCCGCTGGCATTCTGGCGCGTTGCCTGAAGGAAAAAGGTCTGTGAACGCAACGCCTGGCCGCCCCAAGCAAGTTCGCACCGCAGTGCGGAGCACGGAGGTTTTCCGTTGAACGCAGCCGCCGCCCGCCATGCCGCCGTTTCGCGCCGCCCGGTGTGGCGCGCGCAGTGGTTGGGGTTCGGCCTGGTGTTGCTGTCGCTGGTGCTGGGTGTGCTGGGGCTGGGCGTGGGCAGCGCCGGGCTGGAGGCGGTGTGGCAGATGCTGGCCGACCCGGTGGCGGCGCAGATCGTCTGGGACATTCGCGCCCCACGCACCCTGGGTGCGTTCGCCGCCGGGGCGCTGCTGGGCTTGGCGGGAGCGGTGGCGCAGGGTCTGTTTCGCAACCCGCTGGCCGATCCTTTTCTGCTCGGCAGTGCCTCGGGCGCGTCGCTCGGCGTGGCGTTGGCGCTGGCCGCGTTCGGCGTCTCGCCGTTTGCTGCCGAGCTGGCGGTGCGGGTCGGCCTGACGGGCGCTGCCTTTGTGGGCGCAGTGGCCGCCGTGCTGCTGACGCTGGCGCTGGCGCGCGGTGTGCAGCACACGCTGCGCTTGCTGCTCGCGGGCGTGGTGGTGGGTGTGGTGCTGGGCGCGCTGGCTTCGTTGGTCAACATCCGGTTCCCCGACACGCTGCAGGCCATGCAGGCGTTCATGCTGGGCTCGACCGCATTCGTGGGCTGGAGCGCCTGCGCGCTGATGCTGGGCGTGTGGCTGTTGTGCCTGGCGCTCGCGTGGTCGCTGGCGCGTGTGCTCGACGGCCTGGTGCTGGGCGAGTCCACTGCACTGAGTCTGGGCCTGCCGCTGGCGCCGTTGCGCATGGCGCTGGTGGGCGTGCTGGCGCTGGCCACCGGCTGCGCGGTGGCACAAACCGGGCTGATCGCTTTTGTGGGGCTGGCGGCGCCGCACCTGGTACGTGCCGTCGTCAAAACCACCCACGCCTGGCTGGTGCTGCTGGCCAGCCTGATGGGCGGCGCGCTGCTGATGCTGGCCGACGCGCTGGCGCGCGGGCTGATGGCCCCGCAGGAGCTGCCGGTGGGCGTGCTCACCGCTGTGCTCGGCGGTGACCGCCGATGAACACCCGCACCACACCCGCGCTGGAAACTCGCGGCCTCCATGCCTCGCTGGGGCAGGGCGATCTGCGCCGCGCGGTGCTGCACGGGCTGGACCTGCGACTGGCGGCGGGCCGCTGGACCTGCATCGTCGGACCCAACGGCGCGGGCAAGTCCACCCTGCTCAAGGCGCTGGCCGGCCTGCTGCCGCCGCACGCCGACAGCAGCGGTCAGGTGCTGCTGCACGGGCAGCGGCTGGATGGTGTTTCGCCCAGGCAGCGCGCTCGATCGCTGGCCTGGCTCGGGCAGGCCGGTGGCGACAGCGCGGCCGATGATCTGACGGTGTA
>JALOSH010000318.1 GCA_025458545.1 Hydrogenophaga sp. | reverse complement strand
GAGCCCGACGCACGAGCCCGCGCGGCCGGCCAGCACCCCAAAGCCCTGCTCAAGTCCGACCCCGCCGCGGGCAGCATCACCCTGGACACCGAAACCACCCTGCGCGGCGTGCCGCCGCAAGCCTGGGCCTACAAGCTGGGCAACCGCTGCGCCATCGACTGGGTGCTCGACCAGCACAAAGAAAAGAAGCCCAAAGACCCGACCATCCGCGAACGATTCGACACCTACCGCTTCGCCGACCACAAAGAAAAAGTGGTGGACCTGCTGCAACGCGTGACCACCGTGAGCGTGCAAACGGTGAAGATCACTGAGGCGATGAAGGGGGTGGCGCGGTGATGTGGAGATTGTTCCCAAAATTGCTACAAATGAAGCAAAATTGAGAACATGACATCGCTCGCCCACCACCTGCTTGGCCAAACCCGCTCCCGCGTGCTGAGCGCTTTGCTGCTGCACCCCGAGCGCGCCTTGCATGTGCGAGAACTGGCGCGGGTGGCGCAAACATCGCCCGGCTCGCTGCACCGCGACCTGCGCGCGCTGGCCGATCTGGGACTGCTCGTCCGGCAGGACGTGGGTCGGCAGGTGACGTACCAGGCGAATGCGCAGTCGCCGGTGTTTGCCGAACTGGCTGGCCTGCTGCGCAAGACGGCAGGACTGGCCGATGTGTTGCGAGACGCGCTGGCGCCGCTGGGCGATGCGGTGGCCCTGGCGTTCGTCTATGGCTCGATGGCCGACGGCACGGCGCGCCCGGGCAGCGATGTGGATGTGATGGTGCTGGGTGACGCCGGTTTTGCCGACACAACCCTCGCCCTGGCGCACACGGCAGCGGCGTTGGGCCGCGAGGTCAACCCGACCCCGATGACGGTGCAGGACTTCGCGCGCCGACTGAACGAGGGCGACGGCTTTGCGCGCAGCGTTGTGGAGAGCCCCAGAATCTGGTTGAAGGGAGAAGAACATGACTTTGCAAAACTTGTGGCGCATCGGGCGCCTGAAGGAACACGCAGCCACAGCGGCGGAGGTTCAGCGCCTGCTGGCGGCGGTTGAGCGCAACCTGCACGACGCGGCCCAAACCGGTATCAGCGACGAAACGCGGTTCGATGCGGCCTACAAGGCGGTGATGCAGTGCGCCCTGGCCGCGATGCTGGCGCAGGGCTACCGCCCTTCGACCAGCGAGCCGGGCCACCACGTGACGCTGATCCAGTCGCTGCCACTCACGCTGGGCGTGGACAACACCACCTGGGTGCTGCTGGACGCGCTGCGCCGCAAACGCAACGCCAACGACTACACCGGGGACGGCGTGACGTCGGACATGGTGGGCGCATGCATCGCCCAGGGGCAGCAGCTGAACGCGCTATTGCGCCAGCATTTGCGGCAGACTCAGCCGGCGCTGTTGCAGGGTCTGGGCTGAGGCGGCGTCGACTCACATCCATCACCAGGAGGAAATCAAAGATGTCAGAAAAAGCCATGTGGATGGTGCGCGCTGGCGAGGGCGGCTTTCGGTTTGAAGATTTCAAGACCGATTCGCTGGTCAGCATCGGTTGGCATGAGGTGGGCGACATGGCACGCCTCAAGACCCGTGCTGACTTCACCCGCGCCATGGAACAGCACCTGCCTGGCGCTAAGGCTGGGCAGGTGGCCGCTTCTGCCGGGCAGACCTATAGGTTCGTGCGGGAGATCGGGTTGGGTGATCGGGTCGTGAGCTACGACCGGAGCGAGCGCATCTACCTGGTGGGCGAAGTGATCGGTGGTTACGAATACCGCCCCGAGCGCTCGGCGGAACACCCCAACATCCGCCGGGTGCGCTGGCAGGGTCAAGTTGCACGCGATGCTTTGTCGGTGAGCGCACGCAACAGTCTGGGATCGATATCAACACTTTTCCTCGTTGCGGCACCGGTGGCGGCGGAGATCGACTCCCTGCTGGTCAACGCAGCAGGGACGAGCAAAGGCACTCCAGAGCCGTCTTTGATCGAGACACCAGATGCCGTGGACGATCTGTACAAGGATGTGCAGTCCAAGGGCTTTGAGTTCATCAAGGACCGGGTGAATGCACTGGATTGGGAAGAGATGCAGGAACTGGTGGCGGGCCTGTTGCGTGCCATGGGTTACAAGACGCGCATTTCGCCCAGCGGCTCGGACCGGGGCAAGGACATCGTGGCGTCACCAGACGGACTGGGTTTCGAGGACCCACGCATCGTGGTGGAGGTCAAGCACCGGGGGGCGTCGATGGGTTCGCAGGAGATTCGCAGTTTTCTGGGCGGTCGTCATGACAACGACAAAGGCCTCTACGTGAGCACCGGGGGCTTCACCAAGGATGCGCGCTACGAAGCGGAGCGGGGACGCATCCCGGTGACGCTGATGGACCTGGACGACTTGGTGAGGTCGCTGCTGGAGCACTACGAAAAGATGGATGTGGAAATTCAGCGCCTGATTCCGCTGCGCAAGGTGTATTGGCCCGCATGATGAGCAGAAAAAAGCAACGTTCCCCTTTGGATCGGGCTCGGCCTCTGCGCGTGGCGGGACAGTCTCTGGATGAAGAGATAGATGACTTCGCCTACGACCATCTGTTGGCACCGATGATGTTGGCTCTGATGCTCATCGTCGTGGCGGCGCTGGAATGGTGGAGGTTTCTGTATGAGATGAAGCCCAACCCGCTGGCCTATTCGGTGGTCGCGCTGGTGGGCGTTGCCTACGCTTTCTACAAGGTATGGCGCAACCGCATAAAACTCAAGCAACTCAAGCAAGGGAGAGATGGCGAGCGCGCTGTGGCTCAGTACCTGGAGTGGTTTCGGTCCGCAGGTTTTTTCGTGTTTCACGATGTGCCCAACGGTGACGCGAACATCGACCATCTGATCGTTGGACCGAAAGGCGTTTTCACCATTGAGACCAAGACGTTGTCAAAACCAGAGCGCGGCCCCTGCAAGTTGTCGCTGGTAGACGGAAAGATTCTTGCGAATGGCAACCCGCTCGAACGCGACCCCCTGATTCAGGCCAAGGCGCAAGCGGGATGGATGATGGGTTTTCTGAAGGAGGCCCGATTCGATGCGCACGTCTGGCCGGTGGTGCTGTTCCCGGGGTGGTTTGTTGAACCGTTTGATGTCCGAGCCACTGGTGCCTGGGTACTGGAGCCCAAGGCCATGGGTAAATTCATGGAAAACGAGCCTGACCGTTTGAGTCGGGATGAAGTCAAAGCCATCGGCAGCGCGGTGACCAGCTACATCCGGGCCGAGTTGGGCAAGACAGCATGATCACCGGGCTCTCGCCATTCGCCGCGATGTCTTCCGGCGTGCCCACGCCCACCACGGTGCCGCCGCCCGAGCCGCCTTCGGGGCCCATGTCGATCAGCCAGTCGGCCGTCTTGATCACATCGAGGTTGTGCTCGATCACCACGATGGTGTTGCCCGCGTCGCGCAGCTGGTGCAGCACCTTGAGCAGCAGCTCGATGTCGGCGAAGTGCAGGCCAGTGGTGGGCTCGTCCAGGATGTAGAGCGTGCGGCCGGTGTCGCGCTTGCTCAGCTCCAGCGCGAGCTTGACGCGCTGCGCTTCGCCGCCCGAGAGCGTGGTCGCGCTCTGGCCGAGCTGGATGTAGGTCAGGCCCACGTCCATCAGCGTCTGCAGCTTGCGGTGCAGCGTGGGCACGGCGGTGAAGAAGGTGTGCGCCTGTTCGACCGTC
>JALOSH010000317.1 GCA_025458545.1 Hydrogenophaga sp. | reverse complement strand
AGGGAGGACACCACACCGCCGGTGACGAACACAAATTTGGTCATGTCTCGGGCGAGCCAGACGCTCGCAGGAGGTGGAAATTCCGATTATAGAGGGCACCCCTCCGGGCAACCGGCTTCATGGACGGCGCGGGGACTGTTCAGCGACGGGCCAGCTTTTGCGCTCCCCAGCGCCGGTGCTACATTGCGCGCATGAGCGATCTCAGCGGAAAACACATCGTCCTGGGCCTTTCGGGTGGCATTGCCTGCTACAAGGCGGCCGAGCTGTGCCGGGCGCTGGTCAAGCAGGGTGCCACGGTGCAGGTGGTCATGACCGAGGCGGCCGAGCAGTTCATCACCGCGGTGACGATGCAGGCGTTGTCGGGGCGGCCAGTGTTCACCTCGCAGTGGGATGCGCGGACCTCGGGCGGTGTCGACAACAACATGCCGCACATCAACCTCAGCCGCGAGGCCGACGCGATTCTGATCGCGCCCGCCAGCGCCGACTTCATGGCCAAGCTGCTGCACGGGCGGGCCGATGATCTGCTGAGCCTGATGTGTCTGGCGCGTCCCATCGATCAGGTGCCGCTGATCGTGGCGCCGGCCATGAACCGCGAGATGTGGGCGCATCCGGCCACGCAGCGCAACGTGGCCCAGTTGCGGACCGACGGAGCCCATGTGCTCGACGTGGGCGTGGGCGACCAAGCCTGTGGTGAAACCGGTGACGGGCGCATGCTGGAGCCCGACGAATTGCTCTACGAGTTGGTCCGTTTCTTCACCCCCAAGACATTGGCCGGGCAGCAGGTGCTGGTGAGCGCAGGGCCCACCTTCGAAGCCATCGACCCGGTGCGCGGGTTGACCAACCTCTCCAGCGGAAAAATGGGTTTTGCCATTGCGAGGGCGGCCCACGAGGCGGGCGCTCACGTGACCCTGGTGGCCGGCCCTGTGAGCCTGCCCACGCCTCGCGGCGTCGGGCGCATCAACGTGAAGTCGGCGCTGAACATGCAGAAGACCCTGAGCGTGCTGGCGCAGAAAGCGACGGTGTTTGTGTCGGCCGCAGCGGTGGCCGACTGGCGACCAGCCCTGGCGGCCGATCAGAAGATCAAGAAGGATGGCTCCGGGCATGTGCCGGTGCTCTCGTTCGTCGAAAACCCGGACATTCTGGCCGGCATCGCCGCCACCGCGCGGGCCCGCAGCCGCCAGCTCTATTGCGTGGGGTTTGCCGCCGAAAGCCAGGATCTCCTGGAACACGCCCAGGCCAAGCGCGAGCGTAAAGGCGTTCCGCTGCTGGTGGGCAACATCGGGCCGGACACGTTTGGGCAGGACGACAACGCCTTGTTGCTGGTGGACGAGCAAGGCACAACCGACATGCCGCGCGCTTCCAAGCTGGTGCTGGCTCGCCAGTTGGTGGCCGAGATCGCGCGCCGCCTTCCGCACTGACCGGTCGCTCGGGTACCTGCCCCGGCTTGCGGGCGCCGTGTCGGCAGACGTATCATTCAATAAGTGCGCACTTATTGAATCAGGCGCCCACGGAGACGCCGCATGACCGCACCCAGACACCCAGCTTTTTTGTCCACCTCCGCTCGCACGTCCAGCCGTCGCCAGTGGCTGCGCATGGTGGGTGGCCTGGGCGTGGGCGCTGCGGGCCTGGCGCTGGTGCCTGAGGTGAGGCTGTTCGCGCAACAGGTGCAGGATTTCATCGAGGGCCCGCCGGTGCCGGACGTCAAGCCCGTGCAACTCTCGCCCCATGTCTGGATGGTCTACGCCAAAGACGGCTTCCCGACGCAGGAGAACCAGGGCCTGATGGCCAGTGTCATCTTCGTGGTGACGCAAAAAGGCGTTGTGGTGCTGGACTCCGGCGCCTCCTTGCAGATCGGTCAGATGGCGATCCGCATGATCAAGACCGTCACATCCAAGCCCGTGATCGCGGTCTTCAACAGCCACTACCACGGCGATCACTGGCTGGGCAATCACGCCTTCGTCGAGGCTTACGGCAAAGACCTGCCCATCCACGCGCTGGCCCACACCCGCGAACAGATCGCCGGCCACGAAGGCAACCTGTGGCGCAGCCTGATGGAGCGCTGGACCAACCAGGCCACCATGGGCACCAAGGTGTTTGCACCGAACCAGACGGTCGAGCACGGCCAGGTGTTCGACTACGGCGACGTGCAGCTCAAGATGCATTTTTATGGCACGGCCCACACACCGTCCGACCTCAGCATCGAGGTGGTGAAAGACAAGCTGACCTACGTGGGCGACATCGCGATGGAGAACCGCATCGCCAACATGGACGACGGTTCGTACCCCGGCACCTTCAAGTACTACGACGCCCTCAAAAAGGCCGCTGGTGAACAGTTGTGGGTGCCCGGGCACGGTCGCGGAAGCAAGGAGTTGCTGGACACCTATGGCACCTTCATGAAGGGCATCTGGGAGCCCTGTGTGCAGGCGGTCAAGGACGGCGTACCGCTCGATGGCGCCAAAACCCTGGTGCTGAAAGACCCCCGCGTCGCCAGCCGCGCCAAAACCATGGACGGTTTTGAGAGCAACATTGGCAAGTACACCAGCCTGGCCTACTTGGAAGCCGAGAAAGAGGCTTTCTAGGGCTCTCAGGCCACGGGCCCGTGGCGCTGCACGGCTTCAGTGGTGGTGGCCGTGCGCCCCGTGGGCGTGTCCGTGGGCGACTTCTTCGGCCGATGCGGCTTTCACCTCCAGCACCTTCAACGCAAAGCGCAGCGTCTGCCCGGCCAGCGGGTGGTTGCCGTCCAGCAGCACCGTGTCGCCCTTGATCTTCACAACCGTGAACACCTGCTGGTTGCCCTGGTCGTCCATGCCCTGCAGTTGACCGCCCACCTTCACGCCGGGCGGGAACTGGCTCTTGGGGATGCTGGTGGCCAGGCTTTCATCGCGAACGCCAAAGGCGTCTTCCGGTGGCAAGGTCAGCGTGGCGGCAAAGCCCGCTTCCTGGCCTTCCAGCGCCTTCTCGATACCAGGCAGCGTGTTGTTGTAACCGCCGTGCAAGTACGAACGCGGCTCCTTGCCGTCCTCCAGCAATTTGCCCTGCGCATCGGTGGCCCGGAAGGTGATGGTGACGATGGTGTCTTTGGTGATTTTCATGAGAGTGCTGTGTGAGGGGGAGTTGGGACCAGGGCACCCGTGGAACCGGCTTAGCCGGGCCACCAGGTGCGTCCCCCCGCCGGGGGGAAGACGCGAAGCGGCGCAGGTCGCCAGGCCTTGCAAACCTCGTCGTTGGTTTCCAGGTACGGTCCTTCGATCAGGTCGATGCAATACGGCACGGCGGTGAAGATGCCGTTGACTTTCTGGCTCCCGTCGGCGTTTTTCAGGCCTTCCAGCGTTTCCGCGATGGCCTTGGGCTGGCCCGGCAGGTTGATGATCAGGCTTTGGTCACGGATCACCGCCACCTGGCGCGAGAGGATGGCGGTGGGCACAAAAGCCAGGCTGATCTGGCGCATCTGTTCGCCAAAGCCGGGCATCTCTTTGTGGGCCACGGCCAGCGTGGCTTCGGGTGTCACGTCGCGCTTCGCGGGCCCGGTACCGCCGGTGGTGAGCACCAGGGCGCAGCCCGCGTCCACCAGCTCGATCAGGGTCTCGCTGATGCGCGCCTGTTCGTCGGGAATCAGGCGCGGCTCGAAGCTGATCGGGTTCTTCAGTGCGCGGGTGAGCCAGTCTTTCAGCGCGGGCAGGCCTTTGTCTTCATAGACGCCGCTGCTGGCGCGGTCGCTGATGGACACGATGCCGATGCGGACCGGCGCGGGGGTGGAGGTGTCGGTCATGGATCAGTCTTCCTCGGCGTCTTCGGTGGCGTCGTCCGCTGCGTCGCTGGGTGTGAGGGCGGTGCGCACGATCTGAAAAATCTCGCGGTAGGCCTTGCCATGGCGCACGGCCTCCCCCGGGCGCTCGGTCACGGCCTGCGCGTCTTTGCGCGCCTGGCGGATCAGGGCGCGCAGGTGCTGCACGTCGGCCGCCGGGTCCTGTGCCAGCCAGCGGGTGAGCGCGTTGTCGTCGGCGATCAGCTGGTCGCGCCACTGTTCGGCCTGGTGCAGGGCGAGCGTGGCCTGGGCCGAGGGTTTGCGCTGTTCTTCCAGTGCGGCCTCAATCGCCGCCACCGTGGGCTCGTCGAGCTTGCGCATGAGTTTGCCGATGAACTGCATCTGGCGGCGCCGGCCTTCAAAGTTGGTGATGCGCTTGGCATCGGCCACGGCATCGGTCAGCTTTTCAGACAGGCCATGCTCCTCGATCAGCCGCGTCATCAGGCCGACGTTGAGCGTGAGCAGGTTCTCGCCCAGCGTCTGGAGCCGGTCGCTCTCTTTTTTGTGATCGGTCTTGCTCATGTCGACCGAACCCTTGAGCTCGCGCTTGAGTTCCAGGTCGAGTTCGCTGCCCTCGGCAACGAACTGGCCACGAACGAAATAGCCTTTGGTGGGTTTGCGGGACATCTGGATGTGGACACCCCCGCACTGCCTGCGGCGTCACCCTTTCAAAGGGGCGTCAGCTGCGGCCCGGCAAAGCCGGTTCCGAGCTGACCTGGACGACCGTGCCTCTGGCGTTGCGGGTCAAGGGATGGCTGAGGAGCCGAAAAGTAAGCTGGCAAGTATCATAGCCGCCGACATGAAAAAAGCCCCCCACACCCCGTCCCCAGCCCATTCCCTTCCGCCCACACGGGCGGGCCAGCCACTCGAAGGCTTTCAGTACGCTCGCGCCCAGTTCGAGGAACTGGTCGATCTGGCACTGGGGCATGCCAGAAAGCTCGGTGCGGTGGACGCGGGTGCCGAGGTGTCGGAAGGCGCAGGCCTGAGCGTGAGCGTGCGCAAGGGCGAGCTGGAAAATGTGGAGCGCAACCGCGACAAGTCGCTGGGCGTGACGGTGTACGTGGGCCAGCGGCGGGGCAACGCTTCGACATCGGATTTTTCCCCAGCCGCGGTGCGCCAGACGGTGCAGGCGGCTTACGACATCGCCCGCTTCACCGCGGAAGACCCTGCCGCTGGCCTGCCAGATGCGCAGGACATCGCCGACAGCTACCCCGAGCTCGACCTGTTCCACCCCTGGGCCATCAACTCCGAGGCTGCCCTGCACATCGCGCTGGCCTGCGAGACCGCAGCCTTTGCCACCAGCAAGAAGATCAGCAACAGCGAAGGCGCGGGGGTGTCGGCTCAGCAATCGCACTTCTTCACGGCCCACATGCGCGGCGGCGAGCGCGGCAAGCCCGGCATCTTCAGCGGCGGCTACGCCAGCTCGCGGCACAGCCTGTCGGTTGCGCCCATCGCAGGCAAGGGCAGTCACATGCAGCGCGATTATTGGTACAGCTCCCAGCGCTCCCCGCAGGAGCTGGCCACGCCCGAGGCGGTGGGCCGCTACGCCGCAGAGCGCACACTGGCGCGCCTGCACAGCCGCAAGATCGCGACCACCGAATGCCCGGTGCTGTTCGAGTCGCCGCTGGCAGCCGGCCTGCTGGGCGCCTATGTGCAGGCCACCAGCGGTGGTGCGCTGTACCGCAAGACCACCTTTCTGGCCGACAGCCTGGGCAAGCGCGTGATGGCCCAACACCTGGACATCGTCGAAGACCCGCATGTGATCAATGGCAAAGGCAGCGCGCCGTTCGACGACGAAGGCGTGCGCACCCAGAAACGCAAGGTGGTCAGCGCGGGCAAGGTGCAGGGCTATTTCCTCTCCACCTACTCGGCGCGCAAGCTCGGCATGCGCACCACCGGCAACGCAGGCGGCTCGCACAACCTGATGCTGACCAGCCGCCTCACCCAGCCGGGCGACGACCTCAAGGCCATGCTCAAAAAGCTGGGCCGGGGGCTGTTTGTCACCGAGTTGATGGGGCAGGGCGTGAACTACGTGACCGGGGACTACTCGCGCGGTGCTTCCGGCTACTGGGTGGAGAACGGCGAGATTGCCTACCCGGTGCACGAAATCACCATCGCGGGCAACCTGAAGGACATGCTCCAGGGCATCGAGGCGGTGGGCGCCGACGTCTACAACTATGGCGCCAAGACCTTGGGCTCGATCCTGGTCAACCGAATGAAGGTGGCCGGTAGTTGAAAGCTCTCTGGCGTCCCGTGCCTTCCGGGCGCGGTCAGCGGCTCCGCCTTTGCGCGGCTTGCTGCACCCCAAGGGGGCTGGGCCATTTGGGCAGCGGCCTGGTGGCGGCCCTGATCCTTTGATGCGAATTTCCGGTCATGCGTCCTGAAGCCCTGGCGCTTCTGGCCGCCGCCTGCTGGGCCATCTCCAGTTTGTTTTCTGCGCCGCCCGCCCAGCGCCTGGGTGCGTTCGCCTTCAGCCGGTGGCGCATGGTGTTTGCGTCGCTGATCCTCTGGAGCCTCGCCCTGGCCAGTGGTGGCTGGCAAAGCCTGGACGCAACCGCCATCGCGCTGCTCGGGCTGTCGGGCGTGGTGGGCATCTTCATTGGCGACACCGCGCTGTTTTCTTGCATGAACCGCCTCGGACCACGGCGCTCGGGCGTGCTGTACGCGACCCATGCCCTGTTTTCCGGTGTGCTGGCCTGGGCGTGGCTGGGGGAAACCTTGTGGGGCTGGGCGCTGCTGGGCAGCGGCTTGCTGGTGAGTGGCGTGATGGTGGCAGTGGCCTGGGGCAAGCGCAC
>JALOSH010000316.1 GCA_025458545.1 Hydrogenophaga sp. | reverse complement strand
CCGGAAGGGGAGTTGGACCCAGAACACCGCGGAACCGGCTTTGCCGGGCCGCTGGTGTTGCCCCCTGGGGGGTGACGCCGCAGGCGGCGCGGGGGGAGGCTATGTCCAGCGGCGCGGGGGGAGTGAAACTACCGTGCGCGTTCGGCGTAGCGGTTGAAGCGCCAGGATCTGGCTTCGAGCGTGATGCGCCGCCAGCTGACGCGTTTTTCGCTCGGTGTCATTTCCGTCCAGCGCTGCACCTCGTCGAAAGTGCGCCCGCAGCCCTTGCACACTTCGTCGCCCTGGCTGGTGGAACAGATGGCGATGCAGGGCGTGTCGGGTGTGGTGTGAAACCAGGCCAGCCAGGCTTCACGCGCGGCAAGTGGCAGGCCGTCTTCTTCAACCTCGTTCAGGTGGCGGTAAACCATCAAGCCGTACACCTCGGCCAAGGCACCCAGTTCCGGCCCCAGCGCGCAGCCCTCGGACGTGGGCAAGCGCGCGCGCCAGTGGTTGATCGCGGCCTCGATGTCGGTGATGTGGATGGCTGCCATGGGGTGCCGATGATAGCCAGCCACCGGGTTCAGCCCCGTCCGGCGTGTGGAAAGTCCGTACGCCCGCGACAGTCGCAGACCCAGGCTCGGACCTAAAATTTCCGAACATTCAAACCAGCCCCCAGGCTTGGTCGTCTGCCAGCCCATCGACCCGGTTCAACCGGGCAGCCAAAGCCCGTCGGCCGCGGCCAGGGACTTGTTCCCGAGCACCCAAAGGTTCCCATGGATTTCCTGTCATCACCCGCGTTCTGGACCGCCCTGCTCCAGATCATCATCATCGACATCCTGCTCGGCGGCGACAACGCTGTCGTGATCGCGCTGGCCTGCCGCAAGCTGCCGCCCGCACAGCGCACCAAGGGCATCATCTGGGGCACGGTGGGCGCCATCGTCTTGCGGGTCATCCTGATCGCGTTCGCGATGACGCTGCTCAACGTGCCCTTCCTCAAGCTGGTGGGGGCGATCCTGCTGGTGTGGATCGGCATCAAACTCATCGCGCCCGACGACGAAGGGCACGGCGACATTCAAACCAGCGACAAGCTCCTGGCGGCCATCAAGACCATCATCGTGGCCGACCTGGTGATGAGCGTGGACAACGTGATCGCCATCGCCGGCGCTGCCCAGAATGCCGGCGAGCACTCGATGCTGCTGGTCGTGCTCGGCCTGCTGATCTCCATTCCGATCATCGTTTGGGGCAGCACGCTGGTCATCAAGCTGATGGCGCGTTTCCCCATCGTCATCGTGGCCGGTGGCATGCTGCTGGGCTGGATCGCGGGCGGCATGCTGGTGACCGATCCGGCCTTTGCCAACGCCACCCAATGGACCTGGATGCCCAAGATCGAACAGACCTCGGCCATCAAGTACGGCGCGGCCGTGATCGGTGCGCTGCTGGTGCTGGCGATCGGCAAGTACCTGGCGGCCAAGAACCCGCAGTCGGCCGAATCGGCCTGAGCGCGCGGCCCCGACCGGTGAGGGCGGCACCGTTGCCTTTCCCTGTCTGCCCTTCTGTCCGCCGCTGCGCTATGCTGGGCAGATGAAACTCCTCCTCAAATGGCTGCTGGCGGCCTGCGCGCTGTTGCTGGTGGCCTACCTTTACCCCGGCGTGCAGGTGCAGAGCTTTGGCTCGGCACTGATCGCAGCCGCTGTGGTCGGTGTTTTTTATGCGCTGCTGCGCCCGCTGCTGGTATTGCTGACCTTGCCGGTGACGGTGGTCACGCTGGGTCTGTTCCTGTTCGTCATCAATGCCCTGCTGTTCTGGGCCGCTGCCGGGGTGCTCGACGGCTTTCACGTCAACGGCTTCTGGGCCGCGCTGCTGGGCTCGCTGATCTATTCGGCCCTGATGCTGGTGGTGGACATGGCGCTCAAGTCAGTCCTCTCGCGCTGAATCGCGCAACAGCGCTTCGGTCGCGCGCAAGCGCACATCCACAATCGCCAGCTCCATCGGGTCCTGCACCCGATCAGCCGCAGGCAAGCCCTGGGCAGCCTTGAAACGGTCGACCGCGCCGGCGTAATCGCGCTGCGCCACCCGCGCTTCGGCCTCGGAGCGCACCGCCCGCAAACGGTGACCGGTGGCCAGTTGTGCCTGGGCCAGCAGATGCCAGGCCAGCGCGTCCCGTGGCTGACCGATCACCCACTCTTGCAGCCGGGCGGCGGCCAGCGCCGGTGCGCCGGTGGCCAGCGCCGCCTGCCCACCGAGCAGCACCAGCGCCCGTTGCGGGCTTGGCAGGGCCGCATCGCGCAGGGTTTTGAGCTGCGCAGTCTGTGCGCCATTGAGTGCGCCCGGCGCCAGCAGCAGCTCCATCTGCAAAGCGTCGAGCACCCAGCGCGTGTCGGCACTCGCGCGGCTTTGAAGCTTTTGCGCCAGCGCCAGCGCCAGATCGCGCTGACCCAGCCGGTGGGCAGACAGGGCGGCCATGTACAGCTCGGCCGGCTTGGCGCCCTCGGCCTGGCCTTGCTGGAGCCAGGCCCGCCAGCGATCGGGGCTGCTGTCGGCCATCACCCGGGCGCGCGCCGACACCAGCCCGTGCAAAGCCGTGGTCACCGGCGTGCCAGACCTCGCTCGGGGCTGCGTCTGCGGGCTGTCGTTCAACGGCCCCACCCTCGGTCCACTGTCGACCGGCAGCCGCGCGCGCATGTCGGCGATGCGCTCGCTGCTCAGCGGGTGGCTGCGCAGGTAAGGAAACGAGCCGTCGTCGTTGTGGCGGGCGGCCTGCTGCAGTTTGTCGAACATGGTGACAAAACCCATGCCGTCAAAGCCCGCGCTGGTGAGCACACCAAAGCCCACGCGGTCGGCCTCGCGCTCCATGTCGCGCGAAAAGTTCAGCTGCGTCTGCGCCGCCACCGCCTGGCTGCCCGCCACCGCCGCATTGGCCACATCGGCGTTGGCCCGCGCGGCCAGCATGCCCAGGATCATGGCGCCCAGAATCCAGGGCGCCTGCTGGTCCTGACGCGAAATCATGCGGGCAATGTGGCGCTGCGACACGTGGCTCAGCTCGTGCGCCAGCACGCTGGCCAGTTCTTCGGGCTTGTCGGTCACGGCGAGCAAGCCCAGGTTGACGCCCAGGTAGCCCCCGGGCAGCGCAAAGGCGTTGACGCGCTTGTCGCGCGACACCATCAGCTCCCAGGCCAGCCGATCCGCCAGCTCCGGCGGCACATCGCCCCGGGTGCGCGCGGCGCCCAGCAAGGGTTGCCAGACCGCTTGCAGATAGTCGCCCAGCACCGGGTCGTCGAGGTAATCCGGGTCGCGGTAAATATCGCGCGCGATGCTGTCGCCCAGGCGCCGCTCGGCCGCGATCGACATGGCGGCGCCATCGCCCAGGCTGGGCAGGCCGGTGGCGACATCGGCCGCGCGCGGCACCTGTGCGCCGGCCGGAGTGACGGC
>JALOSH010000030.1 GCA_025458545.1 Hydrogenophaga sp. | reverse complement strand
CGCTTGGGCATCGACGAGGTGCACGGCGAGGTCAAGCCGGCCGACAAGCTGCAGCTGGTGGAAAGGCTTCAAAAGGAAGGCCGCGTGGTGGCCATGGCCGGTGACGGCATCAACGATGCACCGGCTCTGGCAAAGGCCGATGTAGGGGTTGCCATGGGTACTGGGACTGATGTCGCGATGAACAGTGCGCAGGTGACGCTGGTCAAAGGTGATCTGCGCGGAATTGCAATTGCACGTGCTCTGTCAGAAGCGACTGTAGGGAACATGAAGCAAAACTTGGTCTTTGCCTTTCTGTACAACGCGCTGGGCATCCCGGTTGCGGCCGGCGTGCTGTACCCACTCACAGGCTGGCTGCTATCGCCGTTGATTGCTGCGCTGGCCATGAGCTTGAGCTCGGTGTCGGTGATTGGCAATGCACTTCGTCTACGAAACCGCAGAACATGATCAAGCCAGGAGACATTGCTTCTCCTACTGCTCAAAGTGGGGCGTGAAACGCGACTTGTTCACAAGGCCCAGAGGGCCTCGCTGTCTTTGATAGTTTGACGCCCCCCCTATCCTTGTTTGGCGAGGACGATGATGACGGAATGGGTTGTCGATCCAACCTATCCCGCCGCCTGGGAAGAATTACCTGCCGTGACCTTTGTTCAGAAGTGAAGCCAACAGGGCGACTTCATTTCCTTTTGTCGCGATGCTTTTGCCATCAACTGTTTGAACCACTTCGCCCTCTCGGAGATGGGCGACGCCACCGTACCGGTTTTCTTTCGCCATCAGACCGTTCTTGAAAACGTAGAGCGTTTCACCATTTTGCAGTTCAATAACTTGCTTGGCCTCGGATCTGGCAGCGTCCATCGAGAAGGCTGGGACCATTGCGGCAGTGGACAGAACGAAGATGCTGAGCGTGCGAATCATGAAGATCTCCTATAAAAATCACATTGTTCGATTGAATCAATGCGGTACTGGGTACAAGATCAATGTAGTAAGGTGTCCATGACTGGCAGCTTGCGAATGCATTACTTCTTGGTCAGCGCAAAGTCAGGAGCCTTTGCAGCAGTTTGCTCGCCCTCCTTCTTGAACAGGCGGGCATGGCACCGTTCCGTAGGAACAGAAAACGCAACAATCACCCGTTTTCGGCCGAAGGACAGAATGGCACGTCTCGCACTCATAAAACCACTGACAGGCATTGGTGGGCATGGCTTCGGTTCTGGCGTGCCCGCATTGCGGACAACTCAGCACAGACGTCAAGAGCACATCGGTCAAGGCTTCCCTCCCGTGACAGTTGAGGGGAAGCCGGCGTCCTTCGTTGCCTGGGTCAGGGCGTCCAGTGAAACTTGGGTGTCGTCGAATACCACGGTAGTTTCCCGCTTGTCCAGGTTGGACTTCACGTCGACCACACCGCTGAGTTTCGTCAGCGCCTTCTTTACGGTGATCGGGCACGTGGCGCAGGACATACCCGGGACGGAGAGTGTGACAGTTTGCTGTGCCGCCCATGTAAGCGGGCTGAGCACAATGCCGATAGTAATCAGGATGCGTTTCACAGTCATGCCTTTCATCAATAAAACCAGTGGGCAATCAGCGGGAATGCCAATGCAGTTGCGAGCCACAGCACTACAACGCAGAAAAAAACTTTGTACGCGCGGTTGACGCAGGGAATCGCGCACACCTGCCCAGGCGCACGGACAGCCGCTGGCCACCAGATGCGTCTAGCCGCGAACAGCAGCGCCGCCAGTGACGCGCCCATGAATATCGGTTGATAAGGCTCCAAAGCAGTCAGATGGCTGATCCAGGCCCCCGAGATGTCCATCATGATCAACGCCAGAGGACCTAGGCAACAGGCCGATGCAAAAAGGGCAGCCAGACCACCGGCCAGGAGAGCCTTTCCGCCGTGCTGCGTGCCGGCTGAGGTGCGCGTGTTTGGGGTGGGTGTGGCAGGGGCGGCGGTGTGCTTTGTCATAAGCTAACCTTAGCGCCGTACCCAAGTACAGAGTCAAGCAATATGCACGATACCCACACACCTTCCGGACTCGGCATGACCATCGGCGGATTGGCGAGGAGCGCCGATGTCAACGTGGAAACCATCCGCTTCTACCAGCGCAAGGGTTTGATGCTTGAACCGTTACGTCGATCTGGCGGGATTCGGCGCTACGCGGAAGCCGACCGGTCTCGACTGCATTTCATCAAGTCGGCGCAACGCCTGGGATTCAGCCTGGATGAGATAGCCGATCTGCTACAGCTCGAAGATGGTGCCAGTTGCTCACAAGCCCGAATCAAAGCACAGGCCAAGCTCGCGGGCGTGAGAACCAGGCTGGAGGACCTGAGTCGAATGGAAAATGCGCTGGAGGAGCTGATCGGCCTGTGTAACGCATCCAGAGGCATGGTGCGATGCCCACTCATCGCAGCCTTTAAGGATGGTACTTCGTCGTTTGCTCATTCCAGCACCTGAGCAGGGGACGACGGCTCTGTCTTTGCCAGAGCGATCAAACTGGCCACACAAACAAGTAGGGCTCGGCTGAAGCAACCGAGCCCTGGAAGAGAGCGGACAGGGTGTCAGCCAGTCAACTCACTTCCCGGCCTGGATGTCGGTGACAACCATCTTGCCAGCTTCCTGGATGACGATGAACTGAATCTTCTCGCCTACCTGAACCTTGTCCAGCATGGCCTTGTCCTTGACGTTGAAAACCATGGACATGGGGGGCATGTCCATATGCTTGATCTCGCCGTGCTTGATCGTGATCTTGCCGTTTTCCTTGTCGATCTTGCGAATTTCGCCGTCCGTCATGCCAGGGGATGCCGCCATGCCCATTTTGGCGTGGTCTCCTCCTGCTTGTGCCACCAGGGGTAGCGCCAGTGATAGCACGGTGGCGGCGACAAGTTGTGCTGCAGCTTTGGTGAGTGTTTTCATGATGTCGTTTCAGAGTTGGAATGTTGAGATAAACGATGACTATTGGGCAACGACCTTGATCTTGCCAACCATGCCGGCTTCATAGTGACCGGGCAGCAGGCAGGCGAAGTCAAACTCACCGACCTTGTTGAAATTCCAGACGATCTCGCCTTTTTTGCCCGCTGCCACGTGAGCCATGTACGGCTCATCGTGCTCCATATTGGGAAACTTCTTCATCAGCGCAGCGTGCTCATCCAGCTCTTTCTTGGTGCCCAAGACGAACTCGTGCATCACCTTGCCGTTGTTGACATGCACGAAGCGGATCGTCTCGCCTTGCTTGACCTCAACAAGGTCGGGTGTGAAGCGCATGTTGTCCGACATGCGGATCTCCACGGTGCGATTGATCGCGTTCGAGTGCCCGCCAATGCCCCACTCCTTTTGCTCCATCTTCATGGGCGCGGCTCCTTTGGCATGCTCCTTTTCGGCATGAGCAAATGAAGCTGTTGAGGCCGCCAGCATGGCGGACACGATCAAGGTTTTGGTGATGTGCATGTGAAGGTTCCTTGTTGACTGGTCGGGATGAGTGAGAGGATCGTGAATGACTGATCAGTGTTTCATGGTCGAGCCTGTGGGTTTGACCACGCTGGCAGCGGCGGGCGTCGTGTCTGCGCTGGCCTTGGGCCTCACGGCGGGCAACGGTGCACCGGTCCATTCGTGCGCAACGGTACCCTCGGGGAACTTGTAATGGCCTGGGTCCTTGTAGTCGCCCGGCTTCTGGTCCTTGCGCACTTTGAAAACGGTGAACATGCCACCCATCTCCAGCGGGCCGAACTGGCCCGTGCCGGTCATCATGGGCGCGGTGTTGTCGGGGATCGGCATCTGCATTTCGCCCATGTCGGCCATGCCGCGCTCGCCCATCATCATGTAGTCGGGCACCACCTTCTGGATTTTGTTGACCAGACCGCGGTGGTCAACACCGATCATGGTGGGCACGTCGTGGCCCATGGCGTTCATGGTGTGGTGGCTCTTGTGGCAGTGCATGGCCCAGTCGCCCTCTTCGTCGGCGATGAGCTCAATCTGGCGCATCTGTCCCACGGCCACGTCTGTTGTCACCTCGTACCAGCGCGTGCTCGGAGGCGTCGGGCCGCCGTCGGTGCCGGTCACCAGAAATTCGTGGCCGTGCAGGTGAATCGGGTGGTTGGTCATGGTGAGGTTGCCCACACGAATCCGGACACGGTCGTTCAGACGAACATTGAGTGTGTCGATCGCGGGGAACACCCGGCTATTCATGCACCAGATGTTGAAGTCGGTCATCGTGGCGATCTTGGGCGTCTTGCTACCTGGCTCTACGTCAAAAGCGTTGAGCAGGAAGCAGAAGTCGCGGTCCACCTCGCTGATGTGAGGATGCCTTGCCTTGGGGTGGGTGACCCACATGCCCATCATGCCCATGGCCATCTGGACCATTTCGTCAGCGTGGGGGTGGTACATGAAAGTGCCTGGGCGGCGCGCTTCGAATTCATACACGAAGGTCTTGCCCACGGGGATGGCCGGCTGATTGAGACCAGCCACACCGTCCATACCGTTGGGCAGGCGCTGGCCGTGCCAATGAATGCTTGTGTGCTCGGGCAACTTGTTGGTGACAAAAATGCGCACGCGATCCCCCTCGACCACTTCGATGGTCGGGCCTGGGCTCTGGCCGTTGTAGCCCCACATGTTGACCTTGAAGCCTGGCGAAACTTCGCGCACCACCGGTTCCGCCACCAGGTGGAATTCCTTTACGCCGTTGTTCATTTTCCAGGGCAGGGTCCAACCGTTGAGCGTGACCACCGGGTTGTAGGGCCGGCCAGTGGTGGGCACCAGCGGGGGCGCCGTGTCCACGGACGTTTGGTAAACAGGCTCAGGCAGGGCGGCCATGGCAGATTTTGCAACTGCCAGACCTGCCACTGAAGCGGCTGCACCCGCAAAAAATTGACGACGAGAATTTAGGAGACTCATGTTTGAATTCTTTCAATGCATTGAATGTGATCAGTGACCAGCAGCGGCTGCGGTTTCCCCGCCACCTCCACCCAGTGACACAAAACTGTCTGGCGCTCCGCCTTGCAAAACCCATTGCAAATCGGTCTCTGCAATCCAGAAATCGCGCTGCGCATCGATGGCACTCACAGCGGCTTGCGATTGGTTTGAGACCTCACCCAGCAGATCCCAGACGCTCTTGAGCATGCCGTTGTAGTGGAGAACAGTTTCTTCGGTGATGAACTCCCGCACTTTTAGGACTTCTTCGCGCGTGCTCAGCGCAAGAGCGTGGCTGGCCTGGTATGCCTGCTGAGCCAGACGAACATGCGCCTTGTTTCGCATGCTCTCGGCTCTGGGGAGTTGTGAGGCAATTGCTTCAGCGCGATCGTCGAACATCGCCTGGGTCATCGCCGTGCTGGGTACGTCCGGCAGCCGCTCGGGAAGGGCGATGGCGCTTTGCACGCCCGTCAGCCGCAAAGACTTGATCAGCGCGGCCTCAGCTTGGGTTGCAGCGTGTTGGGCGCGGCGCACATTCATTTGCGCAGAGGACAGTGCCAACTGTGTCTGAGCCTGCTGCAGCTTGCTCCAGTTGCCGACGCTGACCATGCGGCGGCCCAATTCGTTGGCCGCTTCAGCCGCCTCAAGTGCATCGCGGTGGTGCTTCAGAGTCTGCCGAGAGGCAACAGCCTGGATCCAAGCCTTGCGTCCCTGGACGGCGACCTCCAGCAATTCGTCAATAACCCCCACCCTGCGTTGCAGCATGGGATCGAGCTCGGTCCACCTGCCTTTTGCAATCAGGTCCACGTTGGCTGTTCCCACCTTACCCATCGACCAGACGAGTTCGCGATGTGCTTTCCATGCTTGCCGGACGGCATCTTCAGCTGTCATCAAGCTCAGCGAAGGAGTGGCCTCTTCCTGGCTTTGAGGAGCGGGAGTGTTTTGAGCTTCCCATTTGAGAATGTCCGCATGCCCTCGTTTGAACTTGCCGACTTCGTCGTTGGCTTCTCGCCAGTCTTTTTCGGCTGGGGCAGGCGCCAGTTGGGCGGATGCCAGGACAGGGATGGCGAGTAGGCCGAGGGCGATTGCATGCAGCGCTTTTGAGGGGTAACGTCGTCGAATCACTGATTTGCTCCTGTTTGATCGTTTCAAGCTGGACGCAGTGTGCAAAAGACCCCCTGTCGCGAACCTGTCGGTTTCATTACAAAGTTGTCAGGTCCGGTCGTGAGCCGCTGTAGCCGGCGAAAATCAAATCAGGAGTGAACGTGAAAATCTTGATTGTTGAAGACGAGCGCAAGACGGGCGAATACCTGTGCATGGGCCTGCGCGAGGCGGGCTATACCGTTGAATTGCTCAACAACGGCATGGACGGGCTGCACCATGCCCTGGAGGGCGACCACGATCTCATCATCCTGGACGTCATGCTTCCTGGCATGAATGGCTGGGAGGTATTGAAGAGTCTGCGTGCGCAAGGCCGCCACATGCCGGTGTTGTTTCTGACGGCGAAGGACCATGTGGACGACCGCGTCCACGGACTGGAGCTTGGTGCAGATGACTATCTGGTCAAACCGTTTTCGTTTTCCGAGCTTCTGGCCAGGGTGCGCACCATCTTGCGACGGGGACGTTCGGGGATGGAACCCACCACCCTGCAAGTCGCGGACCTGGAGTTGGACTTGCTTCGCCGCAGGGTCACCCGTGCCGGCAAGCGCATCGACCTGACCGCCAAGGAGTTCGGCCTGCTCGAATTGCTGATGCGACGCAAGGGTGAGGTGTTGCCACGCTCGCTGATCGCCTCACAAGTGTGGGACGTCAACTTCGACAGCGACACCAACGTCATTGAGGTGGCAATGCGCCGCTTACGCGTGAAGGTGGACGACGGGTTTGAGGTCCGGCTGCTGCAAACTGTGCGAGGCATGGGTTACGTGCTGGAAGTGCCGGAGCACTCCTGATGATCCGGCGCCTGACCCTCACCGCACGGCTCACCTTTCTTTATACCCTGGTGTCGGCTGCGGTGCTGCTCGGCCTCGGTTTCCTGGTGGCCTGGTCCACCCATCAGCACTTCATCGACCTCGATCGTGACTACCTGCTGGACAAGGTACATCTGATCCAGAAAATCGTGGAAGAAACGCCAGAGCCATCCGGTCTTGTTGGCAGGCTGGAAGAATCGCTCAATAGTCATCAAGGTCTTTTCATTTCACTGACGCGCGGTGACGAACAGCTGTTCGGTACAAGCGGCATCAGGTTTCCAGCGGAGCTCGCTGCGCGAAGCGCCTCAGATCAGCCCATGGACTGGGCTGATGGTAAACGCCAAATGCGAGGGATGAGCACAGAGCTCTCCGCAGCACATATGCAAGATGGAGGTGCAGGTCCAGGGCAGAGCATGCGCCTGAATCTCGCGCTGGACACGCAGCACCACATCCATTTCATGCAGCTGCTGCGCCAGCATTTGGCGATATATGTGGTCTTGGCCACAATGCTCAGCGGCCTGCTGGGGTGGTGGGCCGCCCGCAGCGGTCTGGCACCGCTGAGGACCATGAGAGCGCGCGCACTCAAGGTCACTGCCCACAAGCTCGACCAGCGCATGCCGATCGATGCAGTGCCCGTCGAAATGGCGGAGCTGGCTCGCAGCCTCAACACCATGCTGGAGCGATTGGAGCTGGACTTCGCGAAGTTGATGGATTTCTCCAGCGACATCGCCCACGAACTACGCACACCCCTCAGCAACATGTTGACAGAGACCCAGGTGTCGCTCTCGAAACCTCGTGATCCGGACACGTACCGCGACATCCTCGCCTCCAATGCCGAAGAGCTACAGCGCCTTGCTCGCATGGTGTCCGACATGCTTTTTCTGGCAAAGACGGACCACGGCATCCAACTTCCAAGTCGCGAAGATGTCGCGCTGGAAGACGAGGTGGCGAGCCTTCTGGATTTCTACGATGCTGTCGCTGAAGACAAGGAGATTCGCCTTCGGGTGTTGGGGGCGGGCAGTGTGGTGGGCGATCGTCTGATGATTCGTCGAGCCATCAGCAACTTGCTATCCAATGCACTTCGGCACGGGCACCCTCGCACTGAAGTTGAGGTTGCCATTGACTCTCAAGAAGATGCCATCAGTTTGTGTGTCACCAACACAGGCGACCAGATTGACGCCTCTGATCTTCCGCGGCTGTTCGATCGGTTCTACCGTGCAGACAAGGCGCGCGCGCACCCTTCATCGGATGGCGCTGGCCTGGGCCTGGCTATCACCAAAGCCATCATGCTCGCTCACGGTGGCAGCGCTTCAGTCAAATCAGCAGCAGGGAAAACGCGGTTCTGCTTGCAGTTTGCGAGCTCTCAGGAACCTCGTTCTCTTCGAGTCTCCAGTAACCACATACAAACGATGGCGAGCGCAGAGTAGTTGGCGACGGAAAACCAAGTGGTATTCCAGGCAATGTCATCAAAGCCCCAGTTGGTGAGCGGATGGAGCACTGAAGACGGAAAGAAGTAGTCTGAGTGGGTGAGCAATCAGGCCTTTGGCCAATACGCGACCGGCACGGCGTCCTCGATATCCATCAACGGATTCAGACACGACCAGCCGTACATTCATCCTCTATCAAAGTCACAATGGCTAGCTGTGAACCCGGACTTCCACTTTCGATTGGTACGTCTACAGGGGGCAGGTCACTTGGAAGAGGTGGCATCGGCAATCCCACAGATGCAGGCCGACTAGAGGTTGGGATCCGGGTAGGCTTCGTGGCGGTGAGCGCGGAGGCGCCAGCCGATGCACTGGCTCTTGGAAGCGATACGCCAACGCTGGCAGTGGCTTCCTCGGAGGGCTTGGGCTGGCCACGAAACTGACGGCCGCTCTGAACCACCGATGCCAACATTGAATCAGAGGCGGCCCAGATCCTCGATCGCATCGACAACCATGCCCGTACCCACGGCTATCAGCAGAATGTCTGCGGCCACCCGAACAAATTTGTGACCGGACGGCGGTACCCCCAGTTGGATGGAAACGGAGTTCGGGATGGAGTAGTAGGTCACATCTGCCGGCAGTGGTCGACCCACGCGCCACTTCTTGGCCAAACCGGGAGGCATGCAACCATTGTTTTTCTTGGCGAGCCCAGGCGGGCATGACCCAGACTGAATTTTTGGTTGGTAGTAGTCTCGGACCACCGCTCGCTGCGAATCTACAAAATAACCCCCAACATTGATCTGCACTGACATCTGCGGTGCAGTGGTCTTAGCCCTACTCTGTTGAACGAGTTCTTTGCGCTTCTCTGGTTTGCCACCTCCCGACTTTCCCGCCCAGTCAGGTTTTTCAGCCCATGTGGAAGTTGTCGACAGTGCGGCTGCCGCACAAAAGCAAAGCAAGGATTTCTTCAAGGCATTCATTTTGGTCATTTCCAGAACGTGGTGAAGCACTAGGGTAGCCGAAGGTCGTTCGCGGATCGGCCCTCGTCGTAACCTGGGGTTACGAACGCACTTCGCATCTCAAGCCTTCGAAGCAAACAGGTGGCCGATCCCGTGGGCTACGGCAGTGCCAGCGCTCTTTCGCGTGCGTTTGGGCGCCGGATCGGCATCACCCACGGTCAATGGCTGCGACAGCGGCTCGCTGGAACTGCGCTGGCACACCTTGCCGCCCCGGCGAATCGCTTTGCTGGAGATTCCACAATTGAAGGTGCGATTTGTCTACCGAAGCCTGAACGAAGAGCAACGCCACCGCATGCAAAAGTGCTTTGACCTGCAAACCCACCGGGGCGGCGGTTGACGATCACACGGCCCCCACAAGGAGAAGATCGGATGAATTATTGAGCGCTCACCTTCGAGACGGAAGGCACCGTTCTCGACTGGCACAGCGACATCTCCAAGGCCTTTGCACAGGTCGGAGAGAAACATGGCGTGCAACGCGACTGGCACGCGGTGACCAACGGCTACAGGCGTGCAGCGATGAAGACGATTGTGGGTCAGCTCCAGCCACCTTTCAACATGGACGATGTGCACAGGACCGAAGTGGATGCGGTGCTGGCGCAGCACAAATTGGGCATGCTCACGGCACAGATCCGCCGCGCATGGCATGGGTTGGACGCCTGGCCTGACTTTCCCGACGCCCTGACGCGAATGAAGCGCAAGTTTCCTGTGATTTCGTTCACGATGCCGCCACTGGCCATGGTGGTGGCGGTTTCCAGGCGCAATGGTTTCGAATGGGATGCAGTGATCTCTTGCGAGATGATCGGCGCCAACAAACCCGAGCCCCAAGCCTATGAAAGAACGGCGCAATGGCTTGGTCTGGCATCCGACGAGATCTTGATGGTGGCCTGCCACAACTTCGACCTCAACGCTGCGCGTGCCTGTGGGTATCACACCGCATTCGTCAGGCGAGCGCAGGAATGGGGCCCTGCTGGTCCACCAGACCCCCATCCTCATCCCGATTGCACACTTGTGGTCGATGATTTTCATGCACTGGCGCAACGTCTGGGCGCCTGAGCGAGTTTGGGGGCTCGGGGGATTCAGCGATTTCCCATCCCCGGAACCCGCAACGCCATAGAATCCAGCCCATGCGCCGAATGCTCGTCCTCTTCCTCTGTCTGCTGATGCCCCTGCAGGGCTACTCAGCAGTTGGGGTGGGGCCCTCGCCTTGTCCCATGCAGGGCATGATGGACATGGAGCGCGATACCAATGCTCTTGCGCAGACCATGGACGACTGCTGCAACGACCTCAGCACGTTCGAGATCACCGGCGAAGCCTGCAAGAGCGAGCTGGCTTGCGGCACACTTGCGGCGTGGCCGGCATCGCTGAACCCGCTCACGTTTCTGATACAGAAGACCCACGTTCCAGCATCACCGGCTTGGCGCACCCTGCCTCCAGGCTTGCCGACGTCCCTCTGGCGTCCCCCCACCTCCATCTGAATTCCCCTTCGGCGCAGTGCATCCACGCGGTGCTGCTGCAGTCGCGCGCTGACAGGGCGAATGCGTCCGGGCGTGCTCGCTTCGGAATTCAGATATGGAACACCCATCGCTTCACTTCGCACGCGCGGTATTGGCCTTCGCCGGCTTGCTGGCTGCGTTCTCCCCCGCCGGCGCCACCGCTCAACCTTTGACGCTGCACGCTGCGGTACAGGCGGCACTCGCACATTCGCGCAGCCTTGACGCCTCCACTGCCGCCGCCCAGGGGGCGCGCGACATGGCGGTCGCTGCAGCGCAGCGCCCCGACCCGGTGCTGCGCCTCTCGATCGAAGACCTGCCGGTAGACGGCTCCGACCGCTTCCGTCCATCGGCCACGATGCGCTCGATCGCGCTCATGCAACCACTTCCGGGTGCGGACAAGCGCCGGGCCCGGGGTGTGCGCTTCGAGCGCGAAGCCGACGCCGCCCTGAGCGAACGCGCAGAACGCGCGGCCATACTGCAGGCAGAAGCCGCCCAAGCCTGGCTCGAACGCCACCTGCAGGAGCAGCGCCAGCAGGTGCTGCAGGCGCAGATCGCGGAAGCGCAGGTGCTGGTGCAAAGCCTGGAGGGCACTGTGCGCGGCGGAACCACCGCCCCGGCCGACGCTCTGTTGGCGCGCGAAGCCCTGCTGCAACTGGAGCAAGGCCTCATTGCTGCAAAGGCTGAGTTGTCCAATGCGCGCCTCACGCTGGCGCGCTACACCGGCACGCCGCCCGATCATCCGCTGGGGGACCCGCCCGCCTACCAGCGCCTGCAGAACCCTGCATTGGCAAGCGATTTGCGGTCCGGCCCCAACGCCCTGCCCGCCTTGCCGGACCTCATCGCCCTGCAGGCCCGCGAAGCCGTCGCCAAAGCAGACGTCGAGTTGGCGCAGCAGGAACTCACCCCAGACTGGAGCGCGGAAGTCATGTTCACCCAGCGCAGTGCGCCTTCGGCCAACACGTTGTCGATCGGCGTTTCGGTACCGCTGCAGTGGAACCGGCCTCAGCGCCAGCAGCGCGAACTGGCCGCCAGACTGGCCCGCGTGGCCGAACTGGAAGGCGAGCGCGAAGAACAGACCCGCGAACGCTTGCTGCAAGTGCAGCGCTGGCAGCAGGAGTGGCGCGCCGGTCTGGAGCGGATTGCGCACCTCGATGCCCGGCGCCAGCCGCTGGCCGAGCAGCGTATTGCGGTGGCCCTGGCCGCCTACCGGGGCGGGCGCGAGCCTCTGGGCCCGGTGCTGCAGGCCCGGCGCGATGCGCTGTCGCTCGCGCTGGAGCGTCTGACTCTGGAGCGCGAAACGGCCGGCCTTTGGGCGCGGCTCGAATTTCTCACCCCCATCACCGCCCATCCCCTTGTTTCCCTCAATGCCCCCAATGCCCAGGCTGGAGAACGACCATGAATTCCAAAGTTGTTTTGATTCCGCTGGGTGGGTTCGTCGTCGTGGCCGCGGTGGGTTTTGGCGGCTGGTGGTTAGGCATGCAGCAGGGAATGGGACACCCCATGCCAGCCGCTGCAACGCAAGAGCAAACTGCCGCCCCCAGCGACGACCCAGCCCAGTGGACCACAGGGCGAGGCGGCCACGCGCCGCCACATTCAGGAAGGGCTCAAGGCCGGCGACCTCGACCCGGCCACCGGGCTTCGCATCCTGAACTACCACGACCCCATGGTGCCGGGCCGCAACTTCGACGCGCCCGCCAAGTCGCCCTTCATGGACATGATGCTGGTGCCGCGCTACGTCGGTGGCAACGCCGCCGACGCCAGCAGCGTGTCGGTAAGCCCGCGCATCCAGCAGAACCTGGGCCTGCGCACCGCCCCGGTGGTGGAAGGCGCGCTGGCGGCGGAAGTGAGTGCCGTGGGCAACGTGGCCTGGAACGAACACGAGCAGACGGTGGTGAGCGCGCGCGCCATGGGCTTCGTCGAAAAGCTGCACGTGCGCGCGGTGCTGGACCGCGTGGCCGCCGGCGCCCCGCTGGTCGAACTGCACGTGCCCGACTGGGTGGCCGCGCAGGAAGAGTACCTGGCCCTCAAGCGCCTGAGCGGGCCGGACAGCGGAGCGCTGCAGGATGCTGCACTTCAGCGCATGCGCCAGGCCGGCATGCCAGCCGCCCACATCGAACGCGTGGTGGCCACGGGCACCGTGCAGCAGCGCTACACCGTCACTGCGCCCAGCGGCGGCGTGGTCAGTGAGCTGGCGGTGCGCGAAGGCGCCACGGTCATGCCCGGAACTTTGTTGATGCGCCTGCAGGGCACAGGCACCGTCTGGGCCGAAGGCGCGGTGCCTGAAAGCCAGGCTGCGCTGTTGCAGCCGGGCACCCGGGTGCAGACTACCAGCCCCGGTGTGCCAGGCCAGATCTTTGAAGGCCGGGTGCAGAGCCTGCTTCCCGAGGTGGATACCGTGACCCGCACCGTGCGGGCGCGGGTGGAACTGGCGAACCCGGCCGGCCGGCTGGTGCCGGGCATGCAGGTGAGCATGCGGCTGGCACAGCCGGCCGCTGAAGTGGCGCTGCTGGTGCCCAGCGACGCCGTCATCCGCACCGGGCGGCGCAGTGTGGTGATGGTGGCCGAAGAAGAAGGGCGTTTCCGCCCGGTGGAAGTGACCACCGGGCAGGAGGTCGGCGACCAGACCGAGATCCGCAGCGGCCTAACGCCGGGGCAGCGCGTGGTGCGATCGGGCCAGTTCCTGATCGACTCGGAAGCCAGCCTTCGCGGGCTGATGGCACGGCTGAACCCCGAACCCGAAACCCCATCAGCCACTGCCGGCCCGGCTATCACAGCGCCCCGCTACACCACCAGCGCCGTGCTCGACGCGCTGGGCGGCGACACCGCCACGCTCACCCACCCGCCCATCGAAGCCCTGAAGTGGCCGGAAATGCAGATGGACTTCCAGCTGCCGCCGCCCGACCAGCACCCGCGCAATCTGGCACCGGGCGACCGCCTGGAAATCGAGTTCGAAATGCAGGACGGCGACGTGCCGCGCATCACCCGCCTGCAGCGCGTGGCGCCGGAGACCGGGAAATGATCGCCGGGCTCATTCGCTGGAGCATCGCCAACCGCTTCCTGGTGCTGCTGGCCACTGCGCTGCTCACCGCCTGGGGCATCGTGTCGCTGCAGCGCACCCCGCTGGACGCCCTGCCCGACCTGTCGGACACGCAGGTCATCATCCGCACCCCCTGGCCGGGCCAGGCGCCACAGATCGTGGAGAACCAGGTCACCTACCCGCTGACCACCACCATGCTCTCGGTGCCGGGCGCGCGGGCGGTGCGCGGCTTCTCCATGTTCGGCGACAGCTTCGTCTACGTATTGTTCGAGGACGGCGTGGACCCCTACTGGGCACGCTCCCGCGTGTTGGAGTATTTGAGCCAGGTGCAGGCCCGCCTGCCGCGCGGCGCCACCGCGTCGCTCGGACCCGACGCCACCGGCGTGGGCTGGGTCTACCAGTACGCGCTGGTGGACCGCACCGGCGGCCAGGACATTGCCCAGCTGCGCGCCCTGCAGGACTGGTTCCTGCGGTTCGAACTCAAGACCGTGCCCGACGTGGCCGAAGTGGCCAGCGTGGGCGGCATGGTCAGGCAGTACCAGATCGTGCTCGACCCCGACAGGATGGCCAGCTACCGCGTCACGCAAGCCATGGTGGCCGAGGCCGTTTCACGCGGTAACCAGGAGGCGGGTGGTTCGGTGGTGGAGATGGGAGAAGCCGAGTACGCAGTGCGTGCCAGCGGCTACCTGAAAACGCTGGACGACTTCCGCGCCATTCAGCTCATCACCAGCGCCAGTGGTGTGTCGGTGCGCCTGGGGGACGTGGCCCGGGTGCAGACCGGACCGGAAATGCGGCGCGGCATTGGCGAGCTCAACGGCGAAGGCGAAGCGGTGGGCGGGGTGGTGGTGATGCGCTCCGGCAAGAATGCGCTGCAGACGATTGCAGCGGTGAAGGCCCGCCTGGCCGAGCTGCAGCGCAGCCTGCCGCCGGGCGTGGAGATCGTGCCGGTGTACGACCGCTCCGGCCTCATCGAGCGCGCGGTGAAGAACCTGGGCGAGAAGCTGCTGGAAGAGTTCATCGTGGTGGCGCTGGTGTGTCTGGCCTTCCTGTTTCACTTGCGCAGTGCGCTGGTGGCCAGCGTCTCGCTGCCACTGGGGGTGCTGATGGCGTTTATCGTGATGCAGCAGCAGGGCATCAACGCGAACATCATGTCGCTGGGTGGCATTGCCATTGCCATCGGCGCCATGGTGGACGCGGCCATCGTGATGATCGAAAACGCCCACAAGCACCTCGAACGCTGGGCGCACCAGCACCCGGGTGAAACGCTGCAGGGCGAGCCGCGCTGGCGCGTGATCGGCGACGCCGC
>JALOSH010000029.1 GCA_025458545.1 Hydrogenophaga sp. | reverse complement strand
GAAGCCGGTTACGCCCCGGAGATGGCCTATTTCGAGTGCCTGCACGAACTCAAGCTCATCGTCGACCTGATCTACGAAGGCGGCATCGCCAACATGAACTACTCGATCTCCAACAACGCGGAGTTCGGCGAGTACGTGACCGGTCCGGAAGTCATCAACGAGCAGTCGCGTGCAGCGATGCGCAACGCGCTCAAGCGCATCCAGAACGGTGACTACGCCAAGATGTTCATTCAGGAAGGTCGCCTGAACTACCCGAGCATGACCGCCCGCCGCCGCAACACCGCCGATCACCAGATCGAAGTGGTGGGTGCCCAGTTGCGCGCCATGATGCCCTGGATCGCGAAGAACAAACTGGTGGATCAGACCCGCAACTGAAGCCGCCGGGCATTTGCTCAACCGGCTGTCTGGCCGCCTCGGGTGCCCGGACATTGCGACGGTCCAGCGGGTGAGAACCCATGACAAAGGCCACTTGGGTGGCCTTTGTCGTTTCTGCGGGCTTTCCACTGGCTTACACTGCCCAGGCAGCACTTCATTGCACCGACCAGACGACCAAGCATGCAAGACGGAACCGATCCCCTGACCGAACCCGGCGTCGAACCGCCCAAGCGCCGCAAGGGCATTTACATGTTGCCCAACATGATCACGCTCGCGGCGCTGTTCGGCGGCTTCTATGCGATCGTCATGGCCATGAACGGCCGTTTCGATCTGGCCACCCTGGGCATCTTCGCGGCCATGTTGCTCGACAGCCTGGACGGTCGCGTCGCTCGCATGACCAACACCCAGAGCGCTTTTGGGGAGCAAATGGACTCGCTGTCAGACATGGTGTCGTTTGGTGCGGCGCCTGCGCTGGTGGCGTATGTGTGGGTGCTCAACGACATTGGTCGTTGGGGCTGGATCGCGGCGTTTGTCTATTGCGCTTGCGCTGCCCTGCGCCTGGCCCGCTTCAATGTGAACACCGGGGTGGTGGACAAGCGCTACTTCCAGGGCTTGCCTTCGCCCGCTGCCGCCGCTTTGGTGGCAGGGTTCATCTGGCTGGCCACCGAACTGGAGATCGACCGTGCCACGCTGACCTGGCCGATGTTCGCGATGACGCTGTACGCCGGCCTGACCATGGTCACCAATGTTCCCTTCTACAGTTTCAAGGATCTCAGCCTGAAGCGCAGCGTGCCGTTTGCGGCCATCGTGCTCGTGGCATTGGGCATTGCCGTGATCAACATCCACCCTCCGACGGTGTTGTTTGGCCTGTTTGTGGTTTACGGGCTGTCGGGCTACGCCATGTACTTCTGGCGCAAAGCCAAGGGAAGACCCACCAGCGTGATCAGCACTTCCACCGACGAACCCGAGGAGCGGGGTTTGCACGAGTGATGGTGATGGCTGCGTGCTCCCGGATGTCCTTCATGCGTCGACAGAGACGCTTTGTGCTACATTGCCCTCCATGAAACACGTTTCGTTCTCGCTACTACTGGGTGTCCTTCACGGGCATGGCTGGTAACGCGCGAGCGACTTCCAACAACGGCCCGTTTGCACCCGCAGCGGGCCGTTTTTGTTTTGGACTGCGGGTTTTTTCAAGCGCTGCCCACGAGGCAGCCCACCGGAGAATCACATGACCGACAAGCTCATCATTTTTGACACCACCTTGCGGGACGGCGAACAGTCGCCCGGCGCGTCCATGACCAAGGACGAGAAGCTGCGCATCGCCCGCCAGCTGGAGCGCCTGAAGGTGGACGTGATCGAGGCCGGGTTTGCCGCCAGCTCCAATGGTGACTTCGATTGTGTTCAGGCGATTGCCAACACCATCAAGGATTCCACTGTCTGCTCGCTGGCCCGCGCCAATGACCGCGACATCGCTCGTGCAGCGGAGGCGCTCAAAGGCGCGAAGCGCGCCCGCATCCACACCTTCATTGCGACCAGCGCGTTGCACATGGAGAAGAAGCTGCGCATGACACCCGACCAGGTCTTCGAGCAAGCCAAACAGTCGGTGCGGTTTGCCCGCAATCTGGTGGACGACATCGAGTTCAGCCCGGAAGACGGATACCGCAGCGACATGGATTTTCTGTGCCGGGTGCTGGAAGCGGTGATCAAGGAAGGCGCCACCACACTCAACATTCCAGACACGGTGGGTTACGCCATCCCCGAGTTGTATGGCGACTTCATCAAGACGCTGCGTGAGCGCATCCCCAACTCCGACCAGGCCATCTGGTCGGTGCATTGCCACAACGACCTCGGCATGGCCGTGGCCAACTCGCTGGCCGGGGTGAAGATCGGTGGAGCCCGCCAGGTGGAATGCACCATCAACGGTCTCGGCGAGCGGGCCGGCAACTGTTCGCTGGAGGAGATCGTGATGGCGGTGCGCACGCGGCGCGATTACTTCAACCTCGATGTGGGGGTGGACGCCACACAAATCGTGCCCGCCAGCCGCATGGTGAGCCAGACCACGGGTTTTGTGGTGCAGCCGAACAAGGCGGTGGTGGGCGCCAACGCCTTTGCGCACGCCAGCGGTATCCACCAGGACGGCGTGCTCAAGGCTCGCGACACCTACGAGATCATGCGCGCGGAAGATGTGGGCTGGGCCGCTAACAAGATCGTGCTGGGCAAGCTCTCGGGCCGCAACGCCTTCAAGCAGCGGCTGCAGGATCTGGGCATCGAGATGGAGTCGGAAAGCGAGATCAACACCGCCTTTGCCGCCTTCAAGGAGCTGGCCGACCGCAAGAGCGAAATCTTCGACGAGGACATCCTGGCGCTTTGCAGCGACGAAAGCGTGACCGCCGAGAAAGAGCAATACGGGCTGGTTTCGCTGGCTCAGCACAGCGAAACCGGCGAGCGGCCTCATGCCAGCGTGGTGTTCACGGTGGCGGGCAGGGAGTTCCGGGGCGAATCCGATGGCAACGGACCGGTCGACGCATCCCTCAAAGCCATTGAAACCCACGTCAAAAGCGGGGCGGAACTGGTGCTGTACTCGGTCAACGCCATCACGAGTGGTTCGACCGAAAGCCAGGGCGAAGTCACGGTGCGCTTGCAGCACAGCGGGCGTGTGGTCAACGGCGTCGGAGCCGATCCGGACATCGTGGTGGCCTCGGCCAAGGCGTATCTGAGCGCTCTGAACAAGCTGCAGAGCAAATCCGATCGTGTGGCCGCCCAAGGCTGAAATCGTTTCAAATCAAAGACTTGTAGACCATTCTTTGGTGAACGCAAAGAAATGATGCCAAAAGTATCACCTGTTCTTACGTTCAATGAGATAGTTGTCACAAGTTTTTGATATTGCTAGTTTTTTTCGATCTGCCTATACTCCCGTCAGGCGCATTGCTTTTGGCAGGAGTGGTTCATGAATCTTCGCTTGACCCGGTTTCGGCTTGCCGCTCAATGGGCGGTCGGTGCGTTGCTGGCCGCGTCCCTTTCGATGCCCATGGGCGCCGCGGCCTCGACCCAGGCAAAACCGGCCGCCAAAGCAAAGAAGCCAGAGGCCACCCAGCAGGCCGACAGGAAAAAGGCCGTATCGAAGAGGGTGGTCTCGAACAAGACCACTGGCAAGTCCGCACAGGGCTCCCAGAGCCGTGTCGCCGCAAAAGCTGGCCAGCCCGCCGCCCAGAAAAAGGCACAAAAGCTCGCGTCGTCGCGCAAGGGATCGGCCAAACCCACACAATCTGCACGCCAGACGGAGCTGGCCAAAGCCTCCGGTAAAAAAGTTCGGGTGGCAAAAAACAGTGCGACACGTCAGGCTGGCAAAAGAAACCAGGTCGCCAGCCATGGCAAAAAGCGCAACCAGGTGGCGCTCGTGGCCCACAGCCGTCCCGCGGCCGCCCAGTCCGTCGTGCTCGAGCCGCGCTTGTCGACCGGTGAACGGCTGGGGCTCCGCGAATCCGAAGACCCGCTTGAACTCAGCTCCAGTGTCGCTCTGGTGATGGACCAGGAGACCAGCGAGGTGCTGTTCAGTAAAAATGAAAATGCCGTGTTGCCGATTGCCTCGTTGACCAAGCTGATGACCGGGCTGGTCATTGCGGATGCCAACCTGCCCATGGACGAGTCGATCACCATCACCGAGGAAGATGCGGCCGTGTACCGCCAGAGCCGGCTGGCGGTCGGTGCCCAGTTGACACGCGGCGAACTGATGCACCTGTCCCTGATGTCGAGCGAGAACCGTGCTGCCAACGCACTGGGAAGAACCTTCCCGGGTGGTGCCAGCCAGTTTGTTCGTCGCATGAATGCCAAAGCCCAAGAGCTGGGCATGCAGGACACACGTTTTGTGGAGCCCACGGGTTTGTCCAGTCAAAACCAGTCCAGCGCCCGTGATCTCGCCACGTTGGTTTCGGTGTCTTACCAGCGGCAGATCCTGCGTGACCTGTCCACTTCACCCAGCCATCAGCTGGAACTCGGTCACCGGACCTTGCAGTACAACAACTCCAACCGCCTGATCCGCAACCCGGAGTGGGAAATCGGTCTGCAGAAAACCGGTTACATCGCCGCAGCGGGGCGCTGCCTGGTGATGCAGGCCAAAGTGGCGGGGCGCAAAGTGATCATGGTGTTTCTGGACTCCGCAGGGAAGCTGACCCGCGTGCAGGATGCCGAGCGAGTGCGCCGATGGGTCGAAGCCCAGCGCTACCAGCAGTACTTTGTGCGGCCTCAAGGGTGAACGGCTCATGCCCAAACCAAAAGCGGCCCAGGTGGGCCGCTTTTGGTTTTAGAAGGCATTGGTCTATCGAGCGGCCAGCGCGGAGTCCGTGGCGTTGGGGCATCCCAGCGCGGTCGAAATCTCGGCTGCCGTGGAGCGGAGCTTGGGGACCCAGCTTTCGTCCAGGCGGTCGGCGGGCGCGGAAATGGACAGACCGGCCACCAGCTTGCACTGGTCGTCGTAGATGCCAGCGGCCATGCACCGCACACCCAACTCGAGTTCTTCGTTGTCGCGGGCCACGCCCATCTGTCGACATTGGCCGAGCTCACGTTCCAACTGGCTGAGTTGCGTCAGGCTGTTGCGGGTGTTTCCGGCCAGCCCGGTGCGCGTCGCGTAGGCACGCACGCGCAAGGGTTCATCGGCGGCGAGGAAGAGCTTGCCCACCGAGGTCAGGTGCAGAGGTGCACGCCCACCGATGGCCCTGACCACCTGCATGCCGGATCGCTCGCTGTAGGCGCGTTCCACGTACACGATTTCGTCACCCTGGCGCACGCTGAGATTGACCGGTTGCTGGATCAATTTGTGCAGCTCGCGCATGGGTACCAGGGCAGCATCGCGCACGCTCAGGCGGGCCTTGACCAGATTGCCCAGCTCGAGCAGCCTCATGCCCAGGCGGTAACTGCCCGCTTCGGGGCGGTCCACAAATCGGCCAATGGTGAGATCGTTGAGGATGCGGTGGGCGGTGGACGGGTGCAGTCCGGTTTTCTCGCTGATTTCCTTGAGGGAGACCGGCTCTGCACGCGAGGCCAGCACCTCCAGCAGGTTGAACATGCGTTCGATCACCTGAACGGTCGGGGTGATGGGCAGGCTGTCGGTTCGTTTGGTCATGGCAGCAGGGGAGATTGCCGGTATTTTACAAGATGAAATCTTGATCCATTTAATTCTGCTGAGGCCAACCAACCGGGCCCGCTTCCCTGTGTTGTCGCCGCCCGATCAGGTCGCTTCGATCCAGTGTCCGTCGATCAACTGTTCGTTGGGTCGGAAGCCGGCCTTGTAGCTCATCTTGCTGCTTTGTGCGATCCAGTAGCCGAGGTACACGTGCGGCAGCCCGAGCGCCCGCGCCTGCTCGATCTGCCAGAGCACGCTGTAGGTGCCATAACTCGCCTTGTCGTCGGGCTCGTAGAAGGTGTAGACCGCCGACAGGCCGTCGTTCAGCACATCCACGATCGAGACCATCTTCAGCCGGGGCGGCTGCCCGTCTTCTGCGGGTTCGTAGAACTCGACCAAGCGGGAATTGACGCGGCTTTGCAACAGGAACTGGGTGTACTGGTCGATGCTGTCCTGGTCCATGCCGCCCCCCGAGTGGCGGCTGTTCTGGTATCGCAGGTAAAGCTGGTAATGCTCTGGAATAAAACAGAGTTTGAGCACCCTGGTGTGCAGTCGAACATGGCTGTTGAGGCAGCGCCGCTGGCTGCGGCTGGGTTCGAACCGTGCCACCGGTATGCGCAAGGGCACACAAGCCTGGCAACCGTCGCAGTGTGGGCGGTAGGTGAACAGACCGCTGCGGCGAAACCCTCGGGTGATCAGGTCGGAGTAGGCGTCGCTGTGGATCAGGTGGCTGGGCGTGGCCACCTGCGACCGGGCCTGGCGCCCTGCAATGTAACTGCAGGGGTAGGGCGCCGTGGCATAAAACTGCAGCGCCTGCAGCGGAAGTTCTTTGAGGTGGGTCACGCTCGCCTGCGGTCGTCGGAGAGGATGTTTTTCCAGTATACGGGCTGGAACCGCCAGACCGGGCATGGGTGGGTCAGCAACCGGTTCAGGTGTTGGCAGAAGGTTTCACGGCCCATGAGCACACCGCCGAGCGAGGCCAGGTGGGGTGTGTCTTGCTGGCAGTCGATCAGGGGCAGGTTGTGTTCGCGCGCAAAAGACACCAGTGCGGCCAGCGCGATCTTGGATGCGTTGTCCTGGCGGCTGAACATGGATTCGCCGTACACCATGGCGCCCAGGTTGACGCCATAAAGTCCACCCGCGAGCTCGCCATCGATCCAGGTTTCCACGCTGTGCGCGAAACCCGCACGGTGCAGTTCCAGGTACGCCTGCACCATCGATGGCACGATCCAGGTCCCGTCCTGGCCGTTTCGGCGCGTGTGGGCGCAGGCACGGATCACGCGCTCGAAGTCGTGGTCCATGCGGATCTCCAGGCGACCGTCCCGCAACATCGCCTGGATGGTCTTGCGCAGCGAACGGTGCAACCGGAATGCAGCGGGTTCCAGCACCATGCGGGGATCGGTGCTCCACCACAGGATGGGCTGTCCGGTGCTGAACCACGGGAAGATGCCGTGCGAATAGGCGTCGACCAGTGTGGTCACATCGAGCACTCCGCCTGCGGCCAGCAGTCCAGGCGCCGGGTCATCGGGTCCCCATGCGGCGGCCACCGGTGGGAATGCCTGACCAGGCTCCAGCCAGGGCATCGGGCGGGTGGGCGGCGTTCGCGTCATGTTCGTGATTGTGCGGGCAGCGGTGGCCGATGCGTGGCGCAAATACCCGGTCGGTCGATCAGTCTCGGTCGCGTCGACCAATCCACTGGAACATCACGCCGCCGATGACGATGCCCACCGCATCGGCCAAAAGATCGAGCCAATCACCCTGGCGCCAACCGGTGGCTGCCTGGGCCACTTCGATCGCTCCACCAAACAGCAGCAGGGCCAGCATCAGCCGCCAGGGCCGCTGGGGAAACGCCAGCAGCCCGACAACGGTCAGCCCGGCAAAGCCCGCAGTGTGTTGCGCCTTGTCCCATAGGCTGAACACCGGGGGCGGTAAAAAGTCGGTGGGCATCAGCGACAGCAGGGTCACCGCGGTCAGACAAGTCCAGAAGGCGAGGCGTTTGACCAGCAGCGGGGAGAACATCAATGGTTGCATCAGGACGGGGGTGGGAGCCAAGCGGACGGATCGATCCAGGACCCGAGGTCATCTCAGAGGATCGGAGGGAGAAGGTCGAATTGTCGCGGCCTGTGAACGGTCGACCTGACCACGCGCTTCCAGAGCGCGCCAAACGGCGTTCCCGCGCGAGGTCGGGTCCTCAACAGATCGGCAATATCCGAGAAAAACAACCCGGAAGTCTCGCACCTTAGTGGTTTCTGTTTGGCCAATCGTCGCACAATGACACATGTCTTTTTTCGGTTTCCCCGCGAGCCAAGATCAGCAGGGCGCCACCTGCTGGAACCGCGCGTGCACGGCAGCAGGGTGTTTCGTTTCCCTACCCGGCCTTGGGGATGCACACAGCCCGCTAGAATGGTTTTCATGGCCACCCAGAATCCGAAAAAACCATCCAGTCCGGTCGTTCCGCCGAGCACGGGCAGCGACGACGCGGTGGTGCTCGAGCGGCGCACCCAGCGCACCAAACCACCGCAAATGTTCAGGGTCGTGCTGCTCAACGACGATTTCACGCCCATGGAGTTCGTGGTGCACGTCATCCAGGAGTTTTTCAGCAAGGACCGTGAAACCGCGACGCAAATCATGCTCAAGATCCATCTGGAGGGCAAAGGCATCTGCGGGGTCTACACCCGCGATGTGGCGAGTACCAAGGTCGATCAGGTGTCGCAAGCCGCGCGCCAGGCAGGGCATCCCTTGCAGTGTTTGAGTGAACCGGTTGAATAGCAGAAAGTCCGCCCCATGTGATGGCCATCTTCCCGATCTTCATCCCGTCGGTCCCATACGTTTCAGATCATCCCCAGCCCAAAGGAAGTGTCCATGATTGCCCAGGAACTTGAAGTCAGCTTGCATATGGCCTTCGTCGAGGCCCGGCAACAGCGGCACGAATTCATCACGGTGGAGCATCTGCTGCTCGCACTGCTCGACAACCCCAGCGCCGCCGAGGTGTTGCGCGCTTGCTCGGCCAACATTGATGATCTGCGCAAATCCTTGACCAACTTCATCAAGGACAACACGCCCCAGGTTGCCGGCTCCGACGAGGTGGACACACAACCCACGCTGGGTTTCCAGCGGGTGATTCAGCGGGCCATCATGCACGTGCAGTCCACCGGCAATGGCAAGAAAGAAGTGACCGGCGCCAACGTGCTGGTGGCGATCTTCGGCGAAAAAGACTCCCACGCTGTCTACTACCTGCACCAGCAGGGCGTGACGCGCCTGGACGTGGTGAATTTCATTGCCCACGGTATCCGCAAGAGTGACCCGCCCGAGGCCTCCAAGCCAGGCGAAAGCGCGGCTGAGAACGAAGAGCAGGGCGCCGAGACCAAGAGCAACGAGAAGCAGTCGCCGCTGGAACAGTTCACCCAGAACCTCAACCAACTGGCCAAAGACGGCAAGATCGATCCGCTGATCGGACGCGAGTACGAGGTCGAGCGGGTCATCCAGATTCTGTGCCGCCGCCGCAAGAACAACCCGCTGCTGGTGGGCGAGGCAGGCGTGGGCAAGACCGCCATCGCCGAAGGCCTGGCCTGGCGCATCACGCAAAACGATGTGCCGGAGATCCTCGCCGAGTCCATGGTGTATTCGCTGGATATGGGCGCCTTGCTGGCCGGTACCAAGTACCGAGGTGATTTCGAGCAGCGTCTCAAAGGCGTGCTCAAGTCCCTCAAGGACAAGCCCAACGCCATCCTGTTCATCGACGAGATCCACACCCTCATCGGTGCGGGTGCGGCCTCGGGCGGCACGCTCGATGCATCCAACCTGCTCAAGCCTGCGCTGTCCAGTGGGCAGATGAAGTGCATAGGCGCCACCACCTTCACCGAGTACCGCGGCATCTTCGAGAAAGACGCAGCGCTCAGCCGCCGCTTCCAGAAAGTCGACGTGGTCGAACCGACAGTGGAGCAGACGGTTGACATCCTCAAGGGCCTCAAGAGCCGCTTTGAGGAGCACCACAGCGTGAAGTACGCCGTGGCCGCTTTGCAGGCCGCCGCCGAACTGAGCGCGAAGTACATCAACGACCGCCATTTGCCCGACAAGGCCATCGATGTGATCGACGAAGCCGGCGCAGCCCAGCGCATCCTTGCGGCATCCAAGCGCAAAAAAACCATCGGCAAGACCGAGATCGAAGAGATCGTGGCCAAGATCGCGCGCATCCCGCCCGCGAACGTGTCCAACGACGACCGCGGCAAGCTGCAGACGCTGGAGCGCGACCTCAAGAGCGTGGTGTTTGGTCAGGACAAGGCACTGGAAGTGCTCGCGTCCAGCGTCAAGATGGCACGTTCAGGATTGGGCAAGGCCGACAAGCCGATCGGCGCCTTCTTGTTCAGCGGCCCCACCGGTGTCGGCAAGACCGAAGCCGCCAAGCAACTGGCCTACATCATGGGCATCGACCTGCTGCGCTTCGACATGTCGGAGTACATGGAGCGGCACGCTGTCAGTCGCCTGATCGGTGCGCCTCCGGGCTACGTGGGCTTCGACCAGGGTGGTCTGCTCACCGAGGCCGTCACCAAGAAGCCGCACTGCGTGCTGCTGCTCGACGAAATCGAAAAAGCGCACCCGGACATCTTCAACGTGCTGTTGCAGGTCATGGACCACGGCACCTTGACCGACAACAACGGGCGCAAGGCCGACTTCCGAAACGTGATTTTGATCATGACGACCAATGCGGGCGCCGAAACCATGAACAAGGCGACCATCGGTTTCACCAACCCGCGGGTGGCGGGCGATGAAATGGGCGATATCAAGCGCCTGTTCACGCCCGAGTTCCGCAACCGGCTGGACGCCATCGTCGGCTTCAAATCGCTCGATGAAAACATCATCATGCGCGTGGTGGACAAGTTCCTGCTGCAGCTGGAAGGTCAGTTGGCCGAGAAGAAAGTGGAGGTCACCTTCTCCGACGACCTGCGCAAGCACCTGGCCAAGAAGGGCTTCGATCCGCTGATGGGCGCCCGCCCGATGCAGCGACTGATTCAGGACACGATCCGCCGTGCTTTGGCCGACGAATTGCTGTTCGGCCGCCTCACGGACGGCGGCCGTTTGACGGTCGACCTGGAAACCAAGACCGGCGACGACGGCAAGACGACCGAGGAAGTCAAACTCGATATCCAGCCCCTGCCGAAAAAAGAAGGCAAGGCCAAACCCGAAGAAGCGACGGCTGGCTGAAAGTACAAGCCTCCCTGAGCAGCAAAAAGCCCGGCAGTTCAAACTGCCGGGCTTTATCTTTTGGGGGCCTGGGCGTCAATCTCAGCGTTTGCCGCCGAGCAGGCTGCCCAGCACGCCGCGCACGATCTGGCGGCCAATGCCGCTGGCCACACTGCGTGCCGCGGTTTTGGCCATGGTCTGGACCAGGCCGTCGTATTGCCCGCCCCGCGGGCCGGTGCGGCCGAACAGGGCTTCGTTGACCATGCCGCCGATGCCGCCCGCACCAGCGGGCGCTTCGCCCTTGTCGGTCGCGCCGGGAATGCGCGGGGTCTTCACGCCGCCGGTTTCGGCGGGTGCTTCGGCGGTGCGGGCTTCCACATGCGCGCGCAGGATTTCATGGGCGCTTTCGCGATCCACCGTTTTCTCATAGACCCCGGCCACCAGCGAACCGGTCAGCAGTTGCTGGCGCTGTGCATCGCTGATGGGCCCGAGCTGGCTGCCGGGCGGCAGCACGAACACGCGCTCGGTTTCGCTCGGCCGGCCCTTGGCATCGAGCAGGCTCACCAGCGCCTCACCCACCGCCAGTTCGGTGATGGCGGCCTCAATGTCCAGGCCGGCCTTGGGGCGCATGGTTTGCGCCGTGGCTTTCACCGCTTTCTGGTCGCGCGGTGTGAAGGCGCGCAGCGCGTGCTGCACCCGGTTGCCCAGCTGACCCAGCACGCTGTCGGGGATGTCGAGCGGGTTCTGCGTCACGAAATACACGCCCACTCCCTTGGAGCGCACCAGGCGCACCACCAGTTCGATGCGCTCGATCAGGACCTTGGGCGCGTCGTTGAACAGCAGGTGGGCTTCATCGAAGAAGAACACCAGCTTGGGTTTCTCGGGGTCGCCGATCTCCGGCAGGCTTTCGAACAGCTCAGACAGCATCCAGAGGAGAAAGGTGGCGTACAAGCGGGGTGCGTTCAGCAGTTTGTCCGCCGCCAGGATGTTGATCACGCCCTTGCCGCGCTCGGTCTGCATGAAGTCGTTGATGTCGAGCATGGGCTCGCCAAAGAACTTGTCGCCCCCTTGCTGCTCCACCTGCATCAGGCCGCGCTGGATGGCGCCGATGCTGGCCGCGCTGACGTTGCCGTACTCGGTTGTGAATTGCTTGGCGTTGTCGCCCACGTGCTGCAGCATGGCCCGCAGGTCTTTCATGTCCAGCAGCAGCAAGCCGTTGTCGTCGGCGATCTTGAACACCAGGTTGAGCACGCCGGCCTGGGTGTCATTCAGGTCCAGCATGCGCGCCAGCAGCAGCGGCCCCATGTCGGAAATCGTGGCGCGCACCGGGTGGCCCTGCTCGCCGAACACGTCCCACAGCGTGGTGGGGCAGGCCTGCGGCGTGGTGGGGGTGATGCCGCGGTCGGCCAGGATCTTCACCACCTTGTCGGGCAGTTTGCCGGTCTGGCTGATGCCGGTGAGGTCGCCTTTCACGTCGGCCATGAAGACCGGCACGCCGATGTTGGAGAACTGCTCGGCCAGGGTTTGCAGCGTGACCGTCTTGCCGGTGCCGGTGGCGCCGGTGATCAGCCCGTGGCGGTTGGCCAGCCCGGGCAGCAGGTGGCACTGGGCATTCGGGTTCTGGGCGATCAGCATCGGTTCGGCCATGGCGAGCATCCTTGCAATGAGAGGAAAAGGGCGGGTCGTAAAATCGAAGGTGATTACACCAAATTCTGGTCAGAAAAAAGGATTCACTCGTGGCTGGACACAGCAAACTCGTGGCTGGACACAGCAAATGGGCCAACATTCAACACCGCAAGGGCCGACAGGATGAAAAGCGGGGCAAGATCTGGACACGGGTGATCCGCGAGATCACCGTGGCCGCCCGCACCGGCGGCGGCGACCCGGCCATGAACCCGCGACTGCGTCTGGCCATCGACAAGGCCAAGGCCGCCAACATGCCGGCCGACCGCATCAAGTACAACGTGGACAAGGCCTCGGGCAACCTGGAAGGCCAGGCGCTGGAAGAAATCCGCTACGAGGGCTACGGCATCGGCGGCGCGGCCATCATTGTGGACACCATGACCGACAACAAGGTGCGCACCGTGGCCGAGGTGCGGCACGCCTTCAGCAAGTACGGTGGCAACCTGGGCACCGATGGTTCGGTGGCGTTCCAGTTCAAGCACTGCGGGCAGATCATCTTTGCGCCCGGCACGAACGAGGACAAGGTGATGGAAGTGGCGCTGGAGGCTGGCGCCGAGGACGTGATCACCGACGACGACGGCGCCATCGAGGTGCTGACCGCGTATCCCGATTTTGAAGCGGTGAAGAACGCGCTGGAGGCGGCTGGTCTCAAGCCGGAAGTGGCCGAAATCACCATGCGACCGGAGAACACCATCGAGCTCACCGGTGAAGATGCGGCGCGCATGCAGAAGCTCCTGGACATCATTGAAGACCTGGACGACGTGCAGGAAGTCTTCCACAACGCAAGTATTTGACCCACCCCTGCCGCGCTGCGCGCGACCCCCTCAAGGGGGCGCTGCTGGCGGCCCGGCAGAGCCGGTTCCGCGGCAGCCTAGATGACGGGCACGCGCCCCGGGTGATTTTTTTGAAGTTTGGAGATTCGTTTGAAAGTCTTGGTGATTGGCGGCGGTGGCCGCGAGCACGCGCTGGCTTGGAAGCTCAAGCAGTCCGAGGACGTCGAGCAGGTGTTTGTGGCGCCCGGCAATGCGGGCACGGCGCGGGATGCGCAACTGACCAACCTGCCGATCACCGACAAGGTGGCGCTGCGCGAATGGGTGCAGGCCAACGGCATCGCGCTCACGGTGGTGGGGCCTGAAGCCCCGCTGGCGGCGGGTGTGGTGGACGAGTTCCGCGCGCATGGCCTGGCGATCTTTGGCCCGACGCAGAAGGCCGCGCAGCTGGAAAGCTCCAAGGCCTTCAGCAAGGCTTTCATGCAGCGCCACGGCATTCCCACTGCCGCGTACCAGACCTTCACCGATGCTGCGCAGGCCCATGCCTATGTGGACGCGAAAGGAGCGCCGATCGTCATCAAGGCCGACGGTCTGGCCGCCGGCAAGGGCGTGGTGGTGGCGATGAGTCTGGCCGAGGCGCACGAAGCCATCGACTTCATGCTGTTGGACAACGCGCTGGGCGTGGCGCACAACGAAGGCGGCGCTCGCGTGGTGATCCAGGACCACAAGCGCCTGCTCGACGCCGATCAGGGCCCGAACACCGGCGGCATGGGCGCGTACTCGCCCGCGCCGGTGGTCACGCCCGCGGTGCACCAGCGCGCCGTGGACGAGGTGATCCTGCCCACGCTGCGCGGTATGGCGGCCGACGGCATTCCATACACCGGCTTCCTCTACGCCGGGCTGATGATCACGCCCGATGGTCGCGTGAAGACGCTGGAATTCAATTGCCGCATGGGCGACCCGGAAACGCAGCCGATCCTGATGCGCCTGCGTTCGAACCTGGCGCAGGTGTTGCTGGCCGCGACCCGCGCCGAGCTGCACCAGGTGTCGCTGGACTGGGACCCCCGCGTCGCGCTGGGTGTCGTGCTGGCGGCCGCCGGTTATCCGATGGACCCGCGCAAGGGTGATGCCGTCACAGGCCTGCCCGCCGATGCCGACGACGTCATGGTGTTCCATGCCGGCACCTCCGATGCTGACGGCCAGGTGGTCG